>CAKPNG010000008.1 GCA_934168325.1 uncultured Bacilli bacterium | reverse complement strand
GTTTTAGTAGGGCTGTTAGGTATAAAACTTCAAATGATCAAATTGCTGTTTTATACATTTACTACTATACGAGAGGTAAAGTTATGGACAAGAGCATGTTAAGTAGATTAGAAACAAGTGAAGCAAGATTAAAGGAAATTGATAATTTATTATTAAGCGAAGAAGTTACAAGCGATATGAAGAAATTCAGAGAATTATCAAAGGAACGTTCTTTTTTGGAACCAGTTGTTGAGAAATTTAATGAATTTAAAGTTGCTCAAGCAAATAAGGAAGATGCTCTTATTATGTCTAATGATCACGATCCTGAAATAGCAAGCATGGGTAAAGAAGAATTCAAAAATAATAGTGAACTTGCTGAAAAAATAGAAAACGAAATTAAAATATTACTTATTCCTCGTGATCCTAACGACGGAAAAGATATTATTTTTGAAATTAAAGGTGCAGTTGGTGGTGATGAAGCTAACATTTTTGCTGGTGACCTTTTTAGAATGTATATTAAATATTGCGAAAAAATGGGCTGGAAATATAAAATTATCGATGAAAGTCCTTGTGGAGTCGGTGGATTTTCTTATATTCAATTTGTTGTAAGTGGATCAAACGCTTATTCTAGATTAAAATTTGAAAGCGGTGTTCATAGAGTTCAAAGAGTTCCTAAAACTGAAGCTAATGGACGTGTTCATACATCTACTGCAACAGTTGTTGTTATGCCTCAAGTTGAAGTTAATGAAATTGATATCAATCCTGCTGATTTAAGAGTAGATCGTTATAGATCTCAAGGTGCTGGTGGACAAAACGTTAATAAAACAGAGTCTGCTGTTAGAATAACTCATATTCCTACTGGAATTGTTGTTTCTTGTCAAACAGAAAAATCTCAAATTCAAAATCATGAAATTTGTATGCAAATGCTTGCTAGTAAATTATCACAATTAGAAGAAGAAAAGAAATCTCAAACTGAAGCTCAATTTAGAAGTAAAGTAGGTAGTGGTGATCGTAATGAAAAAATAAGAACTTATAACTATCCACAAAATAGAGTTACAGATCATAGAATTGGTTTTACTATTCAACAACTTGATAGAGTCATGGAAGGCGAACTTGATAGTATAATTGATGCTTTAATAAATTATGATCAACAACAAAAAATAGCTGGTAATCAAAATGGACTTAACTAATAGGGAAGCATATCTAAAAGCAAAAAAATATTTATCTACATTTAAAGAAAATACATTTTTTGATAGTGAGATATATTTACTATTAATGAAAGCAAATTCATACTCAAATTTTACTGAATTAATTAAGAATTTTGATGAAAAGTCTGCTAATCTCGACTATTTTGAAAGAAATTTAAAAAAATTAGCTAGTGGAGAACCTATACAATATATTATAAAAGAAACTCCTTTTTTTGATCTAAATATAAGTGTTAATAGAAATGTTTTAATACCTCGACCAGAAACTGAAGGGTTAGTAGATCTTACTATTAAACTTATTAATAATAATAAATTGAATCATAAATATATTGCTGATATTTGCACAGGCTCTGGCTGCATTGCTTTATATTTAAAGAAAACTTTTCCATTATCAACTATATTTGCTACTGATAAATATCAAGATGCTCTTACTGTTGCTAAACATAATTTTAATAAATATAACAAAGAAATTATTCTATTAGAAGGTGATAAATTAGAACCTATTATAGATCGAGATATAAAATTAGATGTTTTAATTTCTAATCCTCCTTATGTATCAAATATGGATGATATTGAAGATAAAGTTAAAAAATATGAACCATTAAGTGCAGTTTATTCTAACGATGGAACTATATTTTATGAAACATATTTTAAGTATCATAAAAAAGTAATGAATCCTAAATTCTTAATGGCTTTTGAGATTAATTATGATCAAGAAGAAAGATTAACTTTTTTAATTAATAAATATTTTGATATAACAAAGATTAAATATAATTTTTATAAGGATATATACGATAAAACTCGTTATTTAATTATAGAAGGTAATTATGATGAAAATATTAAATAAAAGTGATTTAAATGAAGCTAAAGAAATTTTATTAAATGATGGAATAATAGCTTTTCCTACCGAAACTGTTTATGGATTAGGTGTAACTTATGATAAATATGATAATTATTTAAACTTAGTAAAAGCTAAAAATAGACCAGATGATAAACCATTTACTATTATGTGTACTTCATTTGATGATGTTAAAGATATTGTTGAAATTAATGAGATTACTCAAAAAATTATTAATAAATTTACACCTGGTCCTATTACTTTAATATTAAAAACTAAAAAAGATGTTCCTAATTATTTAGATTTAGGAACTGGATTTGTAGGAGTTAGAGTACCAAAAGATGATTTTGTTCTTAGACTTATTAAAGAAGTTGGTAAACCATTATTAGTTCCCAGTGCTAATCCATCTGGACTTAAACCTGCTAAAGATTATTTAGAAGTAGTAAATTATTTTGATAATAAAATAGATGCTACAATTAAAGGCGATATAAAAAGTAATATGCCATCTACTATTATTAAAATAGATGGAAATAATATAATATTAATTAGACAAGGTGAAATTACACTTAAAGAAATTATGGAGGCTATATAAAATGAAAATTGCAATTGGATCAGATCATGGTGGTTATGATTATAAAGAAGAATTAAAAACCTATTTAGTTAATAAAGGATATGAAGTAATAGATTGCGGAACTTATTCTAAAGAAAGTTGTAATTATGCTAAATTTGCAATCGATACAGCTATTAAAGTTTCTAATAATGATGCTAATTTTGGAATTATAATTTGCACTAGTGGAGAAGGAGTTTGTATAGCTGCTAATAAAGTAAAAGGAATTCGCTGTGGTATTGGCTATAATGATGATGTTGCTAGACTTTTAAGAGAACATAATGATGCTAATATGATTACTTTTGGTGCTCATTATCAAACAATGTTTGAAGTAATAAAAAGAGTAGAATTATTTTTAAATACTAAATTTGCTGGAGAAAGACACTGTACTAGAGTTAATTATATAAAAGATTACGAAAAGTAATAATTAATTGAATTTTTTATCAAATACAACACTACTTGTATATATGGGTAGTGTTTTTATTTGTCCTTTATGTGGTAATAAAGATGAAAAATATATTGGATATAAAAATGGAGTTCCTTATTGTAGAAGGTGTATTTCCTTTATTGGGAGGGAGGCAATAGAAAATTATGACATAAGTGATGATATATCTATAAATATTAAATATAAATTAACAAAAGAACAAAGAAGAATATCTAATGAGATACTAAATAATTTTAAAAATAAGAAGAATCAATTAGTTTATGCTGTATGTGGCGCTGGGAAAACAGAATTAGTTTTTGAAGTGATTGAGTATTGCTTTAAAAATAAATTAAAAGTTGGTTTTGCAGTGCCTAGAAGAGATGTTGTAATTGAATTAGCAAAAAGATTTCAATCGAGTTATAAAAATTGCAATGTCATAGCTGTATTTGGTGGAAATACTACCCTTATTGAAGCAGATTTAATTTGCTTAACAACTCATCAATTATATCGATATGACAAATATTTTGATTTATTAATTTTAGATGAAATTGATGCTTTTCCTTATAACGGGGATGAAGTTTTATATAATTTTTTTAAAAGAAGCGTTAAAGGTAATTATGTATTAATGACTGCTACACCTACAAAAGAATTATTAGAAGAATATAGTAATAATGAACACAATTGTTTATTGACATTATTTACAAGATATCATAATAAGCCAATTCCGATTCCAGAAATAAAAATATGCCCATTTTTATTGTTTAAATTAATTTTTATAATTAAAAAAATAAAACAATATGAAAAACAAAATAAGCCATTATTAATATTTGTTCCTACCATTTATACAAGTAAATATCTCTTTAATTTAATAAAAAAATTTTCTAAACACGGATATTTTATCAATTCTCACTCAAATGATAGAAAAGGAATAATAGAAAAATTTAGAAAAGGAGAATATACTTATTTAGTTACTACAGCGGTTTTAGAAAGAGGTGTCACTATTAAAAATCTTCAAATAATTATATTTATGGCTGACAATAATATTTATAATTCTTCTGCATTAATACAGATATCTGGACGTGCAGGGAGAGTCATTAATTATACAGAAGGGGAGGTAATATTTTTAGGTGATAAAAAAACTAAAGCAATGGAAGAATCAATTGAAATTATCACTAACGCCAACTCGCATTTGTAAAGTTTGCTATAAGGAAATTTATTATGATAGTTTTCATACATTTATAAATAACAATCAAGAAATTTGTTCAAAATGTTTAAGGAAATTATCGCAAAAGTTCAAAGAATTTAAATTTGAAGGAATTAACGCATTAGCAATTTATGATTATAGAGATTTAATCAAAGAAAAGATTTTTATTTTTAAAGGTTGTGGTGATTATGAATTAAAAAATATATTTATTGAACCCTTTAAATTGGAGTTAAAAATTAGATTTAAAAATTATGTCATTATTCCCTCTCCGAGTTATGAAGAAAAAAATAAAATAAGAGGTTATAACCAAGTAATTGAAATGTTTAAACCTTTAAACTTAGAAATTATTGATTGCTTATTTAAAAAAGAAGATGTTTCGCAACATCTAAGGTCTTATAAAGAAAGGCAAAAAATATCTGAAGTAATAGCAATAAAAGAAGGAATAAGTTTAGTTAATAAACGAGTGCTTTTGGTAGATGATATTATGACAACAGGGGCAACATTAAAGACATGTATTAATTTATTAAAATCTAAAGGCGTTAAAGAAATTAAAATAATGGTTGTTGCAAAAAGAAATTTTACTCAAGAAGAGAAAGAAAAATTAGATAAAAACTATCAAGTTATTGAATAATACACTAGTAAAAAGGCAATTCTATGCATAATTAGTAAGTTATTTAAAAATTAGATTTTAATACTTAAGTATTAATGGTAAAATAATAAAACGTATTAGGAGTGAATATGGGTAATATTATAGAAAAAATATTTAGATTAGATGCAAAAATCTTAAAAAAATATAGTAAACAAGCAGATCAAGTTATAGCTTTACAAGATGAAATGAGTAAACTCTCTGATGATGAATTAAGAGCAAAAACACCTTACTTTAAAGAATTATTAAAACAAGGAAAAACCTTAAACGATATTAAAATTGAAGCTTTTGCTGTTGCTAGAGAAGCTGCAAAAAGAGTTTTAAATCAATTTCCTTATAAAGTTCAAATTATTGGTGCATTAGTTTTAAATGATGGTGATATCGCTGAAATGAAAACTGGTGAAGGTAAAACTTTAACAGCTACTATGGCAGTTTATTTAAATGCTTTAAGTGGAAAAGGCGTACACGTTGTTACCGTTAATGAATATTTAGCGACTCGTGATGCTCAATGGATGGGACAAATTTATAGATTTTTAGGCTTAACAGTTGGTGTTAACCTTCATAGTTTAACAACTTCTGAAAAGAAAGAAGCTCATCTTTGTGATATTACTTATACTATCAATAGTGAACTTGGCTTTGATTATTTAAGAGATAATATGGCTCCTACTGCTGAACAACGTGTTCTTCGTGGACTTAATTATGCTGTTGTCGATGAAGCTGATAGTATTTTAATTGATGAAAGTAGAACCCCACTTATTATTTCTGGCGGTGCAAAAGCTAGCGCTTCTCAATATACAGTTGCTGATAGATTCGTAAAAATGCTCAAAAAGAGTAAATACGTTGATGAAGAATATAAAAGAAAACACCCAGATTATGTTCCTGATGGAGATTTTGAAATAGATGTTAAAACTAAGAGTGTTAACTTAACTGAATCTGGAAATAATAAAGCTGATAGAATGTTTGGTATTCATAATTTATATGATCCACAATATGCTGATTTAGTTCATAGAATTCATCAAGCTTTAAAAGCTAACTATATTATGACTCATGATGTTGAATATCTTGTTGATGCAGATCATGAAATTCAATTAATTGACCAATTTACTGGCCGTGTTTTAAAAGGTCGTGAATATAGTGATGGTTTACAACAAGCTATCCAAGCTAAAGAAGGCGTTAAAATTAAAGAAGAAACTGTTACTTTAGCTACTATTACTTATCAAAACTTCTTTAGATTATTCAAAAAGATTGGTGGTATGACCGGTACTGCTAAAACTGAAGAAGAAGAATTTAGAAAGATTTACAACATGAAAGTTGTTGTAATTCCTACAAATAGACCAATTCAAAGAAAAGACGCAACTGATTATGTATTCTTACATAAAAAAGATAAAATACTTGCTTTAGTTGAAGAAGTTAAGGAAAGACATGCTAAAGGCCAACCAATTTTAATCGGTACTCCTAGTGTTGAAGCTAGTGAAGAAGTTGCTAGATATTTAGCAAAAGAAGGCCTTAAATTTGAAATGTTAAATGCTAAAAACCATGCACGTGAAGCTGAAATTGTTGCTCATGCTGGTGAATTAGGACAAATTACTTTAGCAACAAATATGGCAGGTCGTGGTACCGATATTAAATTAACACCTGAAACTAGAGAACTTGGTGGATTATGTGTTTTTGGTTTAGAAAGACATGAATCACGTCGTATTGATAACCAATTAAGAGGTCGTAGTGGACGTCAAGGAGACCCTGGTTTTTCAAGATTCTACGTCTCTTTAGAAGATGACTTAATGGTAAGATTTGCTAGTGATAGATTAAAGAAAATATTTGAAGCAAGTGATGATGGTAAACCAATTGAATCCAAAATGTTGACATCTGCTATAACAAGTGCACAAAAACGTATTGAAGGTCAAAACTTCGATATTCGTAAAAACTTACTTGATTATGATGATGTCTTATCTAAACAAAGACAAATCATGTATTCAAAACGTGATGAAATATTATTTGCTGATAATATTAATGATTTAATGTTAGATACATTTAATGATTGTGGCAATGCATTAGCTAAAAGAGCTATTAATGAAAATAGCGATGAAAAATTAATTGATGGTGAAAAATTAGTTAATATTTTAGTTCCACAATTTATACCTGAAGGCATTATTAAAGCTTCAATGTATGATGAAACAAATCCTGAAGAAATCGGTGAAGATTTATCAGAAGTATTATTAGATTTCTATACCGAAAAGAAAAAAGGTTGGGATCCAGAAATGGCTGAAAAAATTGAAAGAACGATGATTCTTAGAATTATTGATAAAAACTGGACACAACAAATTGATAATATGACTAGATTTAGAGAATCTGTTTCTTTAAGAAGTTATGCACAAACTAATCCTTTACAAGATTATGTTAATGAAGGATGGGATATGTTTAGAGAAATGTTAGAAACTATATCATTAGAAGTTGTTTTAAATTTACTTAATGTTAAGATTGCTCCTAAAGTTGAAGTAAAACGTGATGATGCTTTCACTGTTGAAAGTAAACCAGCTGAAACTCAACCTACTGAAGAAACTAAACCTGAAGTTAAAGAAGAACCAGTTATTACTGATGAACCAGATTTAAATATCTCTCATATTGATAAAGATAAAGTTGCAGCTCCTGAATATAAACACGAGGATATACATACTAATTAATTTATGGCTGATTTATATATTTTAAAAAACAATATCTACGAGGCGCTTGAGCAAATTACAACACTCGGCGATTCTCTTTGACATTGCTAAATTAGAAAAAAATATAGCTGAAATTAACGAACAATCTTTAAATGATAATTTTTGGGCTAATCAAAGAGAAGCATCAAAGTTAATTGATAAAAAGAATGATTTTCAATATAGAATCACTCTTTATAATAAAGTAAAAAACGAATTTGATGATTTATCAAAATTATGTAATGAATTATCTCCATCTGATTTAGAGATGATTGAATTAGCTGATGATTCATATAATGAATTTTCTAAAGATCTGACAGAATTAAGAAAAATAGTGCTGTTTAGCGGGGAATTTGATAATTTAAACGCTATTTTAGAAATTCATCCAGGCGCTGGTGGTACCGAAGCATGTGACTGGGCAAACATGCTTTTAAGAATGTATGAACGTTTTTGTGACCTTCATGATTTTAAATATCAAGTATTGGATTATTTACCAGGTGAAGAAGCAGGAGTTAAGTCTGTTACTTTATTAATCAACGGTAAAAATGTATATGGTATGCTTAAAGGAGAAAAAGGGGTCCACCGTTTAGTTAGAATTTCTCCATTTGATGCAAATAAAAGGAGACACACTTCATTTGCTAGTGTTAATGTTATTCCAAAATTTGATAATGATATTAAAGTTGATATAAAAGATAGTGATTTAAAAATAGATACTTATAGAAGCGGTGGAGCTGGTGGACAAAACGTTAATAAAGTAGAAACTGCTGTTAGAATTACACATATTCCAACTGGTATTGTTGTTTCTTGCCAAGTTGAAAGAACGCAATTAAAAAATAAAGAAATTGCTATGAATATGTTAAAGTCTCAACTTTATCAAAAAGAACTTGAGAAAAAAGAGAAACAAATGAAAGGCATTGTTGGAGAACAAAAAAATATAGAATGGGGTTCACAAATTAGATCTTATGTTTTTTGTCCTTATACTTTAGTTAAAGATAATAGAACAAATTATGAAGATACCCAAATTAACCTTGTTATGGATGGATATTTAGATGGTTTTATATATAGTTATTTAGAAATGGAGGCAAAAAAGAGTGTTTAAGAATTTGACAAAAAAAGATATATTACACATTTTATTTAAATTATTTTTGATACTTTTAGGTACTATAATTCTTAGCTTTGGAAGTGGTATATTCTTAGTTCCTTTTTCTATAGTTACTGGAGGTGTTACAGGAATTGGGATTTTATTTAGTTCCCTTTTACCTGTAGATATTACAGCTTATATTGTAACTTGGACTTTATTTTTTGTTGGTCTTATTTTTCTCGGTCTTAAATTTAGTTTAACTACTTTATTATCTACTATTTTATATCCTATTATATTATCTATTATTTTGCGTTCTGGATTAGGGTCTAGTGTTATTAATTTATTAATTAATGGTGCTTATATTGATGCTAACGGAATAATTGCTTTACCTACTGGGGTAACAATAAATGAGGGATTGTTATTAATTTGTGGAATTATTGGCGGAGCTTTATCAGGCTTAGGATGTGCTTTGACTTTTGTTGGTGGTGGTTCCACTGGTGGAGTTGATATTTTAAGTTTCGTTATTAATAAATTTACTGGAATTAAGCAATCAGCTTTATTTTTAATTATTGATTCTACTATTATTGGAATTGGATTAATAATTGATTTATGTTCAAAAAATTCAACTAAATTTTTATCATGTTTAGTAGGAATAATTAGTGCGTGTGTTTGTAGTTTCGTAATTGAAATCGTTTATACAACTAAACTTGGAGCATATAATGTTGATATTATTTCAGATAAATATGATGAACTTTGTGAATATAGTATTAAAGAATTAGATAGAACTGCAACTTTATTTGATGTTGTTGGTGGCTATTCTAAAGAAAATAAAAAAATGGTTCGTATTACTTTTAATAGAAGAGAATACACGAAAGTAAAGGATGCAATTGCAAAGATAGATCCAAATGCATTTTGTACATTCTATCAAACTATGTTAGTAGGCGGGTTAGGCTTTAGTAGAATTACCCCAAGTACTGATAATTCGATAAAAACCCTGCAGAAAGCCATTAAAGATAAGGAAAATCATGATTGATAAACCATTTGAATTAATAAGTGAATATAAGCCAACCGGAGATCAACCTAAGGCTATTGAAGAGTTAGTTGAAGGTCTAAAAGAAGGCAAACAATTCCAAGTTCTTAAAGGAGCTACTGGGACTGGGAAAACTTTTACTATGGCTAATGTAATTGCAAAAATTAATAAGCCAACCTTGATTTTAGTACATAATAAAACGTTAGCAGCTCAATTATATAGTGAAATGAAAGATTTATTTCCTAACAATCGAGTTGAATATTTTGTTTCCAACTTTGACTTTTATCAACCAGAAGCATACATTCCATCAACTGATACATATATTGATAAAACGGCTATGATGAATGATGAAATTGAAATGATGAGAACTAGTGCTATCAATAGTATTTTAGATCATAGAGATACGATTGTTGTTGGTAGTGTTGCTTCAATATATGGTTTAACAGATCCTGAAGAATATAAGAAACTTATTTTTGAAGTTAGAGCAAGTGAAGATTATGATCGTAATGAATTATTTAAGAAATTAATTGCTTCACAATATAAACGAAATAATATTGATTTTGGACCAGGCAAATTTAGAGTTAATGGAGACATTATTGATATAATGCCAATTCAAACTAATGAATATTTTATTCGATTAGATTTTTTTGGCGACACAATAGAAAATATTTTTAAATGTAATTTTGCAACAGGCGAAATTATAGAAAAATATCATACATATAATTTATTCCCTGCATATGATCACGCTTCAACTCATGATAGAATTTTGGAAGCTATTTCTTCTATAAAAGATGAATTAAAAGAACGATTAGAATATTTTAAGAAAGAGGGCAAGTTATTAGAAGCTGAAAGACTCGAATTTAGAACAAATCAAGATTGCGAAACTTTAGCTGAATTTGGAATGTGCCCTGGTATTGAAAATTATTCAAGACATATTGACAAACGTTTGCCTGGTGAAAAACCATTCTGTCTTATGGATTATTTTCCTAAAGATTATTTATTGATAGTTGATGAATCCCATGCCACTTTTCCACAAATAAAAGGCATGTATAATGGGGATAGATCTAGAAAGACTACATTAGTAGAATATGGTTTTAGATTACCTAGCGCTTTAGATAATAGACCTTTAAACTTTGAGGAATTTGAAAAAGAAATTAATCAAGTAATTTGCACAAGTGCAACGCCTGGTGATTATGAATTAAATAAAACAAATGGCGAATTTGTCGAACAAATTATTAGACCTACTGGTTTACTTGATCCTAAAATCGAAGTTAGACCAGCCTTAGGACAAATTGATGATTTAATTGGCGAAATTAATAAAAGAATTGAAAAACATGAAAGAGTTATGGTTGTCACTTTGACTATTAAAATGGCTGAAGATTTAACTGCGTTTTTAAAAGACAAAGGTATAAAAACTGTTTATTTACATAATGAATGTAAAACACTTGAACGTTCCGAAATTATTTATCAACTTCGTAAAGGAAAATATGATGTTTTAGTTGGTATTAACTTATTAAGAGAAGGCTTAGATATTCCTGAAGTTAGTTTAATTTCAATATTAGATGCTGATAAAGAAGGTTTTTTAAGAAGCGCTAGAAGTTTAATTCAAATTGTTGGTAGAGCAGCAAGAAATAAAGATGGTATGTCTATTATGTATGCTGATAAAATTACTGATTCAATGAAAGAATGCATTGATGAGACAGATAGAAGAAGAAAAATTCAAGAAGAATATAATGAAAAATATGGAATTATTCCTACAACTATCGTCAAAGAAATCAAAGCTCCTATTCATAATATTGAAACTAATGTTGATGAAGAATTTAAAGGAAAACTTACTAAATCTGAAATCGAACGTAAAATTAAAAAAATCGAAAAAGAGATGAAAGAAGCTGCTAAAGAATTCGACTTTGAAAAAGCAATCAAATTGCGTGATATATTATTTGAATTAAAGGCTGAAAGAGTAAAATAAATAATTATTTTTTAAATATATTAAATAATCCTTTTTCTTTATAATCTTCGACTTTTTTATCGGTGACTTTATAGCCATCTTTTTCGATACTATTGATAATATCATTTATTTTTGAGTCATCATCAATTACAAATGTAGATGAATTAGATAAATGACTAGATTTAATCTTTTTTGTACCATCAACTTTTCTAATTAAATCGTTTACATGTGATTCACACATTGGACAGCGCATCCCATCTATATTTAAAGTTACTAATTTCATATTTTTCTACCTCTTATTAATTATATTAGTACTAAATATTTGTGATTGAAAGAAATTTGCAAGGTAATTAATATCTTATAATTTTTGTATTATAATATTTAAGAAGGTAATATTATGAACTCAAAAGAATTATTAAATGAATTAAATGAATTTAAATATAGTAATTATAATGTTGTATTAATTGATGGACCTTGGGGTAGTGGTAAAACTTATTTGATTAATAAATATATTAATGAAAATAAAGATAAAATAAATATTTATTATGTTTCAATGTTAGGCAAGAAAAATGTCGATGATATCAATACTTCTTTATATAGTGAAGTAAATAAAAATAGTAAAAGTAATATAACTGGGTTAATTCCTAGCGCAATTAATGCTTTAAGTAATATAACTAAAGATAAAGATTTAGATTTTGTATTAAAATTAAATAATAAAGAAGCTAATTGTATTGTTATTTTGGATGATTTAGAAAGATATGCAAGTAGTGACTATGATGAATTTTTGGCTTATATATCAAATTTAGTACTTAGAGGAAGTAAAATTATTTGTGTAAGTAATTTACTTGAACTTGGTAGTGGAGAAAGATATAACTTTAATTTATATAAAGAAAAAATATTTGATCGTGTTTATAAAGCAGAATTATTTAATAAAGATGTCATCAATGAAAAATTCTCTAATCTATCTAAATATTTAGACAATGAAATTGATAAATTGTTTAATAATAATTTTAGAATTGTTGAGAAATCTTATAATTTTTCTAATGAAGTTATCTCTCATTTGTTAGAATCTAAAGTAAACTTAAGCGATTTCGATTATAAAGCAATTATTTTCTATTCTACGATTTTACTTAATGTTTATTTCGATAATAAAAAATTAAGATTAGAAGATTTTAAAATTAGACCTGAAACAAATACTATTAATTATAATAAATCTGTCTTTTCTTTAGAGGATGATGCTTGGTCTAGTATATTTATTTATGAATATTCTTTGAATACAAATTATATTTATAAATATGAAAATGATTATATTTTTATTTCTAAATTATTAAAAGCTTATTTATTTAGTAAATATGATGAATTAATAAATTATTATAATCATAAATTTATAACTATTGATAATCTAAAAAGTATAAATGTTATCACACTAAATAATTTAATTGATATAAGCGGTTTAATTAATGATGAGAACTATAATTTTATTTTAAATTGCTTATTTAATAAATTAGATAAATCAGATTTGATTAGTAAATTTTTATTTATAAATTCTAAGAGTTTAAATGATATTTCAAAGAAATTATTTAATGAGTTAATTTATAAAATTAATGAACATAAAGAAGCTGATTTTATTAATAGTGTTGATAAATTATATGAAGAAAAAGAGTATGATAATTTATTTGCTTTAATTAATAATAACATTGATTTATTGACAAATAATGTTGATAATCAAATTAAAGATTGGATTATTGATAATAACTTTTTATTAGAATTTACTAATTTAGATTATGTTAATAAATATAGAACCTATATTATTAACTTATTTGGTATTTATTGTAATTCATCATTGAAAGATGATGCGCTTGAATATTTGAAAAAGCAAAAAAATAATTCAGATTTGAGGGATTTTTTAATTAAAAAATTGAGTTATATAAAGGAAGAGATATCAGATTAATATGAAAGATTTTATTTTTACACTACCAACAAAACTATATTTTGGTGAAAGTTATATTGAAAAGTAGGAAGTATTTTAAAAGAAAAATCTTTTGAAAAAGTTTTAATAGTATTCGGAAAACATTCTAAAAAGGTCGGATTAATTGACAATATTGAAACACAACTTAAACAGGAGAATATTAATTATTTTGAATTAGATGATATAAGAGTTAATCCTATTAGAAGTAAGGTTTATCAAGGTATTAAAATTGCTAAAGAAAATAATGTAGATTTAATTTTAGCTATAGGCGGTGGAAGTGTTATTGATACAGCTAAAGCTATTGCATGTGGAGTAAAAGTTGATTTTGATTTCTTTGATTTTAATTTACATTTAAAAGAAGTTAAAAGTG
Source organism: uncultured Bacilli bacterium (assembly GCA_934168325.1). Classification (GTDB taxonomy): domain Bacteria; phylum Bacillota_I; class Bacilli_A; order RFN20; family CAG-826; genus Onthovivens. The sequence continues at coordinate 35,366 of CAKPNG010000008.1, read as the reverse complement.
CAATGCCAATCGTTACTATTTTAACTATTGCTGCAAGCGGTAGTGAAATGAGTGATAGTTGTGTAATTAGTGATGATAACTTAAATATTAAAAATGGATTTAATAGTGAATATGTTAGACCTCTTATTAGTTTTTTAAATTCAGAGTATTTAAAAACTTTACCTAAACATCAAATGGCATGTGGAATCACTGATATGTTTATGCATACTTTTGAAAGATACATTTATATAGAAGAAAGCTCTGAAATTGCTGACGGATTTGCTCTTGCATTACTTAAAAATTGGTATAAAACTGTTCAAAAATATTTGAAAGGTGATAATAGCAAAGAAGTATTAGATGATTTTATGTTGATTGGAAGTTTTGCTCATAATGGACTAACTAATATTGGAAAGAAATTTTTAATGCCAGTTCACAAATTAGAACATGGTGTTGGCGGATTTTATCCTAATTTAGTTCATGCTGATGGATTAGCGATTTTACTACCTTATTTTTTAGAAGAATATAAGACTTATCTTAAAGATAAATTAATAACATTTGGAAAAGTAGTTTTGGAATTAGATTCTAATAACGATGATAAATTAATTAATGATGTTATATTAAAAATTAAATCTATATTCTACGAACTAGGAATGCCACAATCTTTTAATGAATTAGGCATTTCTTTTGATTATTTAAAAATAGCTAATGCATTAACTAAAAATAACAGTTCGCCATTATCTTATCCAAATAGAAATATTGATGTTAATGTTGCATCTAGAATTTATAAAAACTCTCTATTTTAATTAAAAAACACCTAAAACTTAGTTAAAAATTTAAATTATTAGTGAATTTTTATTTTTAAAATAAAAGTTAAAGAACAATTGCATCTATGGTATAATTTTTTAGAGGAAAGAAAATGAAATATAAAAGAATTATTTTAAAACTAAGTGGTGAAGCTTTAGCAGATAAAAAAGATGGCACTATTTTAGATAACGAAAAATTAAAAAATATTGCACTAGCAGTAAAACAAATGCATGATGCTGGTGTACAAATTGGTATTGTAATTGGTGCTGGAAATATTTTTAGAGGTAAAATTGCTAGTAAAATTGGAATCGATCAAACTAATGGCGATTACATGGGTATGCTTGGAACCATTATAAATTGTACAGCTTTAAGTAGTGCACTTGAAAAGATTGGAGTTACTACTAGAGTTATGTCAGCAATTGATGTTAATAAAATTGCTGAACCATATATTTATAAAAGAGCTATTGCTCATTTAGAATGTAATAAAGTCGTTTTATTTGCAGGTGGAACTGGTAATCCATATTTTACAACTGATACATGTGCTTCATTACGAGCTCTTGAAATTAATGCTGATGCTATATTAATGGCAAAAAATGGTGTTGATGGAGTTTATGATAGTGATCCAAGAATTAATAAAGATGCTAAATTCTTAAAACATCTTACTTATCACGATATAATAGAGAAAAATTTAAATGTTATGGATCAAACTTCAATTACAATGTTAATTGGAAAACATAAAGAAGTTAGAATATTCTCAATGGATGATATTAATAATTTTATGAAAGTCATTGAGGGTGAAAATATAGGTAGTACCATTACGGAGGAATAATTATGGATGATTACGCTTTATTAGCTAAAGAAGAAATGAACAAGAGTATTAACTCTTTACGTGAAAATTTAAGTTCATTAAGAACTGGAAGAGCATCACCAGCTTTACTTAATAATTTAGAATGCGATTATTACGGTGATAAAATGCCAGTTACTCAAATTGCTGCAATTAAGGTTCCTGAACCAAGACAATTAGTTATTGAGCCATATGATCGCAACGATGTTAAATCAATTGTTACAGCAATTAACGCTAGTGATATAGGTATTAATCCAGTTATTGATGGAAATAAAATTAGATTAATTATTCCGGCTTTAACTGAAGATAGAAGAAAAGAACTTGTTAAAAAATGTAAATCTTATTGTGAAGAATATAAAGTTGCTATTAGAAATGTTCGCCGCGATATGATGGATAAACTTAAAAAAGATGATACTTATACTGAAGATACTAGAAAAAGAGCTGAAGCTGATATTCAAAAAGTAACTGATGAATCTATAGTAGAAGTAGATAAAGTTTATAAAGAAAAAGAAAGTGAAATAATGGCTATTTAATGGAAGAACATAAAGAACTTATACATCATAACGAGCTTTCAAATGATGCTAAAAAATCGATGAAATCTCGTGTTTTGGTTGGGGTTATAATGTTTATAACACTTGTACCTTTGTTCATATTAGGAGATTATTTCTTCTTTGCTTTGATTTTGTTTATATGCGGAGTTTCTACTTATGAAATAATTAAAGCTCCACAAAATGAAACAAAAAAGTATGATATATGGGTTTATATTGTCACGTATTTTGTAATTTTTGGATCTTTATTATTGCTGTTAGTAAGTAATAATTATAATTCTGGTCAAAGTTTATATAATTTGATAAATGGTTTTTCTCATGTTGAGATTTCTTTATCGATAGGTACTTTGATAATATTACCTTATTTAATTCTTACTATATTAGATAAAAAATTTAGTATTACTGACGCTTTATATTTTATTTGCTTTGATGTTATCTTAATTTTAGGTTTTAGTTCTTTATTATTTTTACGATATGTACCTATTAATGATTTTATAAAAGGTAATGCTACTTCTGAAATTGGATTATCAGTTAGATTTGGAACATCACTTTGCTTACTTTTATATTTATTAATTGGTGTTTGCTTTAATGATATATTTGCCTATTTTACAGGTGTTCTATTTGGAAAACATAAAATGTGTCCTAATATTTCTCCTAAAAAGACCTGGGAAGGATTTATTGGTGGAATCGTATTATCGTTTATTTTTTCATTCTTATTTGCTTTCTTATTAGCATATTTTGATTATCCTATCGTTAGTTGTTTAACTTTATCTAAAACTTATAATATCGTTATTTTAAGTTTTATAATGCCTTTAGTAGCTACATTAGGTGATTTAGTTTTTAGTTCGATAAAAAGACATTATAATGTTAAAGATTTTGGAACTATTTTAAAAAGTCATGGTGGAGCTTTAGATAGATTAGATTCTATATTAATATCAAGTATTGTTATTTCTTGCATAATTCACTTAATGACTTTAAGTTTATAAAATGAATTTAATATTATTAGGAGCAAGTGGCTCCATTGGTACTCAAACACTTTCATGCTTAGAAAATTTTAAAAATAAGTGGACTTTAGTAGGATTTTCAGTTGGAAATAAGGCATTTTTAATAGATTCTATTTTAGAAAAATTTAATAAAATTAAATATATTTGTGTTAAAAACAAAAAAGATTATTTAAGCTATAAAAAGAAATATCTTAATATTAAATTTTTCTATGGTAATAAAGGCTTAGTTAAACTTGTTAACGCTGATAAAAGATCAGCAGTAGTAAACGCTTTAGTAAGTTATATTGGATTAAAGCCTAGTATAGTTACTTTAAAAAGAAATAGAATTTTATTATTAGCAAATAAAGAATCTCTTGTTATAGGAGGATCTTTATTAAAAAAACTAGTTTCTAAACATAAAGGAAGAATAATTCCTATTGATAGTGAACATAGCGCAATTTCTAAATGTTTATTATTTAGTGATACTAACGAAGTTGATTCAATAACTATTACTGCTAGTGGTGGTCCTTTTTTTAATTTAACTAAAGAAGAACTAAAAAATGTTAAGTTAGAAGATGCTTTAAAACATCCTAATTGGTCGATGGGTAAAAAAATTACTATAGATAGTGCAACTATGATGAATAAAGTCTTTGAAGTTATTGAGGCCCATTATTTATTTAATTATCCTTATGAGAAAATTAATGTTATGATTGATAGAATTAGTCATACTCATGGATTTATAAAATTAAAAAATAATGATTATATCGTAAATAATTCAAATCCTTCTATGATATCTTCGATTAATTTTGCTTTAAATATGAATTCTTGCAATGTTAATGAAAATCAAGATGATATTTATAAAGTTAAATCATTAGAGCAATTTAATTTATTACCTTTTGATTATAATAGATTTGATTTAATGAAATATGCAAAATTTGTAATCGATCATAAAGGCAATAGTGGTGCTATTTTATGTACTATTAATGATACATTAGTGAATTCTTTTATAAATAAAAGAATCACTTATGTTGAACTATTAGAAAATATTGATAAAATTATGTCTAGTGTAAAATTTAGTAAGTGTGGTAATTATTTATCTTTAATTCTTACTATAAAATATACTAAAAAAAGAATTTTGAAATATATACAAAGGAGTAAATAAATGGGTTCTAAAATATTATCTCTATTACTATTTATAATAGCCTTAGGTGTTTTAGTTACAATTCACGAATTAGGTCACTTAATTGCTGCAAAAAGCTTCAAAGTTTATTGTAGTGATTTTTCAATAGGATTTGGTCCTAAAATAGTAAATATCAAAAGAAAAGGACATGAAACTGCTTTTAAAATAGGTGTTTTACCATTAGGTGGTTATGTTTCGATGTATGGCGAAGGCACTGAACTTCCTGAAGGTGTAAAAATTCCTAGAAGTAGAAGTTTAGAAGGAATAGCTAGATGGAAACGCTTTATTATTATGAGCGCTGGTATCGTAATGAATTTCATTTTAGCTTATATAATATTCTTTATATGTGCTAGTTGTTTTCCACAATATAAGACTTCATACATAAATCAAATTCAAATTAGAAACGAAGAAACATTTGCTCAAAAAATTACTATTTTAGATACTGGTAAAGTTATTGAAAATGATGATTATTTAGCGGTTGGTACTTTTTCTTTAGATAAAAAAGTTGGCTTTAATTTATTAGGATATTATGATGACACAAATTTTAAACCAGGTGTTCATCATAATGCTAGCACTAATAAATATTATGTATTTTCATTAAATACTGCAAATGCTGGTATATATGATTTAGATGATTATGCATCACTTATGACAATTTATGAAGCTAGTTTAGTTAATGGATATTTATATGAAACTAATAAAGAAACTAGTGAACAAGTTATTAAAGAAGTTAATGATTATCTACCTGTTTTAAATAATGGGACACCTGTTTCATATAGAATATTAAAAGATGAAAGTTTTGATGATGTTACTTTTTCATTTAAAAATAAAAATAATGAAATAATAAATGCTAAAGTTAATATTTCATCTAAAAAAGAAGGCGTTATTGATAGCTTTGGATTTGGTGTAAGTTATATTAAATTCTGGGCAAAAGGACAAGCATTTAAAATTGCTGGCGATAATTGGATAACTTCAACTAAATTAATAAGTAAAGCTTTAGGAAATTTATTTGTTGGTAAAGGTTGGGATCAACTTGGAGGCCCTATTTCTATATTTACTCAAACAACGACCATATTAGAAAATAATCCTTTCAATGCCTATTTACAAACATGGGGAATCATTAGTGTTAATTTAGCCTTATTTAATTTATTGCCATTCCCTGGACTTGATGGATGGCATATGTTGGTTACTATTATTGAAGGAGCAACTAATACAATTAAAAGAATATTCTATTACAAAAAGAACCCAAAAATTTCAAAAAGTCTTCTAAAAGCCTATGAAATTAATGAAAATGATTTAGGTATTTTAAAAACTGATTTCGAAAATAAATATAAAGTTTCTTATGAAACATGTTTACTTGATAATACTTTTAGTGGTGATAATAGCGAATTAGATCCAAAGTATATTGATTTTACCGGAATTAAAAATAAAGAAGATGAATGTGAAAAATTTATTAAAGAAAATAAATTAGAAGATACTAAGCCATTTAAAGAATGGGGTTTACCTGAAAAAGTTAAAAATATTGTTTCTTATATTGGATTAGCCTTATTATTTGCTTTAATGATTGCTGTATTTGCAATGGATATTATAAGGATTGTTTAATTTAAAATGGTTCAAGGTGATCAAAAATTTAAAAGGTTTTTAAATAGTATTGGCATTATTGATGTTGAATCTTTTGACATGCGTTTTTTAAGTATTACAAAAGATCCTAATAAAGATAATTTCTTTATCTATGATATAGAAAAAGATACACCTTGGAATTTTAAATTAGTTAATCAATTTATTAATAGTCTTAATAATATTGTATCTTATGATTATAAATTAATTTTCGAATATAAACATGAAATTGAAGAAATTGATATTATAAGTCTAATCAAAGACTGGTATTTTAATCATGAATTTAAAGAATGTCCATTTAATATACATTTAGAAAATCATGATATTATAATTACTTTTATTAATGATCAAGATGAAAAAGATTTTGATAAAATTAAATTAGATCTTAAGTCCTTTCTAGATTTTATTAATTATAATTTTGGTATTAAAGAAGAATTAAAAACACCTGATGAAATTGAAGAAATTATTGATGATGTAGATACAAAAAATGAAGAAGTTAACGAAGAAGACGCTAATGAAATTCATATTGATAACGAAGAAGATTTTAATAAGTTTAAAGAGCAAAAAGAAAAAGAATTAGTAGAAGCGTTAAAAGCTAATTATGAAAGAATGATTGAAGAAAGAAGACATAATAATGTTTTTGTTAAAGGGAACTATAAAGAAGCTAAATTAGGTTATGTAGACTCAAATAGTGGGGCTATAGATTTTAATGGTTTTATTTTTGAATGTGATGCAAAAGATACAAAAACTGGTAAAAAACTTTATAAAATAGGTGTTAATGATGATACTGGTGCAATTTATGTTACTTTTATATCTAACGCAAACGCTTTAACTCCTGAAAAATTAAGTCAAATTAAAGTTGGTAAAAATATTAGAATTAAAGGACGTGTTGATATTGATAAATATAAAAAAGAACCTTTTGTAATGGCTCATTATTTTGATATGCTTCCAGATACTCCCTTAAGAACTGATGATTATGAGGGCGAAAAAAGAGTAGAACTCCATGTTCATACTAAAATGAGCGAAATGGATGCAGTAACAACAATTACTGATTATTGTAAATTAGCTAAAAATATGGGACATAAAGCGATAGGCTTAACCGATCATGGTGTTGTTCAAGCTTTCCCTGAAGCTCAAGCTGCTAGTAAAAAAACTGGTGTTAAAATATTATATGGTAGTGAGCTTTATTTAAGTGAAGATTATTTAATAGGTGCTTTAAATCCAACTGATGATAAATTAAAAGATGTTACTTTTGTTTGCTTCGACTTAGAAACAACAGGTTTATCAATTCGATATGATCGTATTACAGAATTTGGTGCTGTTAAAATTGTTAATGGTTTTGTTACAGATAGATTAGATATTTTAATAAATCCAATTATACCTATTCCAAAGAAAATTGAAGAAAAAACAAATATTACTAATGAAATGGTTAAAGACCAACCAGTATTTAAGGATGTTTATAATAAAATACATGAATTTATTAAAGGATGTGTTTTAGTCTCTCATAATATTGAATTCGACTTTGGTATGCTTAATGAAGCAATGGAAAGGGATGGATTTGGAAGTTTAGAGATGAGCGCAATCGATACTCTTGCTTTATCTAGATATATATTCCCTGAAAATCAAAACCATAATTTAGGTGCTTTATGTCGTAGACTTGATGTAAATTATGATACTGAAAGTGCTCATAGAGCTGATTACGATGCTGAAGTTTTATCAAAATGTTTTATGGCAATGAGAGCTGATTTTGTTAGAAAAAATAGCGATGTTACTTTAAAAGATATTGAAAAATTACCTATCTCACCTTTATTAATTAAACATAGAAGATATAGAACATGGCATGCAACTGTCTATGCTAAAAATTTAGAAGGTTTACATGATTTATATCGAATTATTAGTTATGCTCATACAGAAAATATGGGTTACGTTCCTATTTGTCCTAGATCAATTTTAGAAAAATATAGAAAGAATTTAATAATAGGAAGCGCTTGTTTTAATGGTGAAGTTTTTTATAGTTCTACCAATCGTGGATTAAAAAGCCTGCAGAAAGCCATTAATTTTTATGATTTTATAGAAATTCAACCACTAGATTGTTATTCCTTTTTAGTTAATATGGGTGAATTACCATCTTATGACCAATTGAAAATTTATTTATTAGATATAATAAATGAAGCAAAAAAACAAAATAAAATAATTTGTGCAACTGGCGATGTTCACTATGCTAACCCATCCGATAAAATATATCGTGATGTTTTTATTGCTTCTCAAGCTGTTGGTGCAATAGATCACCCATTAAATCCTTATAATAGAAAAAAAGGTCCACTATTTGAAAATCCAAATCAACATTATTTATCCACAACTGAAATGTTAGAAGCTTTTAAATGGTTAAATAATGATGAAGATATTTATAATTTTGTAATTAAAAATCCTAATTATATAGCTGATCAAGTTGAAGATATTCAACCTATTCCACCAGGTCTTTTCCCACCTAAAATCGATAACTGTGAAAATTTATTAAGAGATTTGTGTTATAAAACAGCTCATGAGCTATATGGAGAAACATTACCACCATTAATTGAAAAACGATTAGGTGAAGAGCTACATGGTATTATATCTAACGGATATAGTGTTACTTATTATATTGCCCACAAATTAGTTCAACAAGCTAATATAGATGGATATATTATTGGTAGTAGAGGAAGTGTTGGCAGTTCTTTTGCTGCAACAATGGCTGGAATTACTGAAGTTAATCCATTGCCTCCACATTATAGATGCCCAAAATGTAAACATGTTGAATTTTATGAAGGCGATGATATTACTAGTGGCTATGATTTACCTGAGAAAAAATGCCCACATTGTGGTGAAAAAATGATTAGTGATGGACAAAGTATTCCTTTCCAAACATTCTTAGGATTTAAGGCTGAAAAAGTCCCAGATATTGATTTAAATTTCCCTACAGATTATCAAGCAACAGCCCATAATTATACAAAAGTATTATTGGGTGAAAAAAATGTTTATAGAGCAGGTACTATTTCAACTGTTCAATTAAAAACAGCTTTCGGATATGTTAAAAAAGCTTATTTTGAAGAATTTCTTCATATGGATTCAAATAGTATTAGCAATGCTCGAGTTGCTGCGATTGCTTATGGATGTCAAGAAGTTAAAAGAACAACAGGACAACACCCTGGTGGTATTGTTGTTATTCCTAGAGATCATGAAGTTTATGATTTTACACCTGTTCAATATCCTGCAGGAGATACTGATGCAGCATGGCAAACAACTCACTTCGATTTCCACGCAATTCATGACACAGTATTAAAATTAGATATGTTAGGACACGTTGATCCTCAAGCTTTAAAAATGATGGGAGATTTAACAAACACTGATTGTAGACAATTACCACCTAATGATCCTAAAGTTATATCTTTATTTTCTAGTGATGATGCTCTTAACTTGGAACATAAATATTTGCAAAAAGATAATGGTGCTCTTGGTCTTCCTGAATTTGGAACACCTTTTGTTAGACAAATGTTAAGAGAAACTAATCCAACTTCATTTAGAGATTTATTAATTATTTCTGGATTAAGCCATGGTACTAATGTTTGGAATAATAACGCACAAGATTTAATTGAACAAAAAATAGCTGACCTTAGAGGGGTTATTGGATGTAGAGATGATATTATGACTTATTTAATAAGTATGAATTTAGATCCTCATGACGCCTTTATTATTATGGAAAACGTAAGAAAAGGTAAGGGATTATCAAAAGAAGATAAAGAAAATATGTTAGCTCATGGAGTTCCACAATACTATATTGATTCTTGTATCAAAATTAAATATTTATTCCCTAAAGGACATGCTTGTGCTTATGTTATGATGGCTTTAAGAGTCGGATATTATAAAATTTATTATCCATTAGAATTTTATGCTACATTCTTTACATTAAGATGTGATCAATATGACATTATATCGATGATTGGTGGTAGCGAAAAAATTCATGATAAATTAATGGAATATAAACAACGTGTATCTTCTAATAATCCTGAATTAGCTTTATCTGTTAAAGAAGAAGAAATAGAAAAAACTTTACAAGTTGCTTTAGAAATGACTGAAAGAGGATTTAAATTTGAAAACATAGATATAGAGAAATCTGATTCAACTAAATTTATAGTTGATAAAGAGAACAATGCTTTAATTCCTCCATTTAAAGTTCTTGATGGTTTAGGTGAAAAAGTTGGTGATTCTATTGTAAAAGCTAGAGAAGAAAAATCTTTTATTTCTAAAGAAGATTTACTCAAAAGAGGAAAGGTATCAAAAACAAATCTCGAACAACTAGAGAAATTAGGTGCGTTAGATAATTTAAGTGATACAGCTCAATTATCTTTGTTTGACTTCAATTTCTAATTAAATAATTGAGTTTTGCAAGGTTTTTATCTAAATTTAGCAGTTTTTATAAATAAAAATTGTTATTATAATTACTTCTTAATTGGATTATAATAATTATAAAGGCTCCATAGCTCAGATGGATAGAGCACAGTCCTCCTAAGACTGGTTTTGGACGAGTTCGAGTCTCGTTGGGGCCTCCAAATTGAATGAATAGGTTTAATGCGAATAAAGTATTAAGCCTTTTTTATATTCATATAAAAATTTATTTATAAATGCGTTTAATCTTTTTTGAAAAAAGTGCACTCATATGCATGAAAAAAGTGCACTTATACGCTTGAAAAAAGTGCATTATTTAGTAGAATCTTATATTCACCCAATTTTCTTTTACGAAACCAGAGTCTTTCGTTGTTTTATTTTTAGGATTTCGATCGAGAACATGAAGCGATGCAGTATAGAAAATTAAAGTTATTAAGAAACTTTTTAAATGATAATAACTGATAGATGTTAAAAATCTACTATTTTTATATAGACTAAAGCTAAAATTTAAAAATATACTAGTTATAATTATGTGAAACAAAATTTTAAGAAATGTTTCACATATCTGAGTAGTAATGATAGAATATATGTGAAACAAAATCATTATATTAGTTTCACAAATGAGGTGATTACTATGGTTAATGTTGCAGAATTATTAAATGAACAAAAAATGTTAAAATCAAGAATTAGTAAAATGGTTTATGGTTCTGTTGAAATAAGAACACAAAACGATAAAAGATATATTTATGTACATTTTCGTGATGAAGGAGTTTTGACATCAAAATATGCTGGTGAATATAGTACAGAATTATATAATCTTATTTTAGAAAATAATAAGATAATAAAAGAATATAAAAAAAGACTAAAAGAAATTAAAAAAGCATTAGGTGTATTACAATACCAATCATTAGAATTGACGGATAAAATAAGAATTAATATAGACCTAGCTAGAAGGAATTTAGTTGATTCAATTTATAAACAAGCAATATTAGAAGGTGTAGCAACTACATATATTGATACTGAAACCATTGTTAATGGCGGATTAGTAAAAGATATGATTTCATCTGATGTTTCTAAAGTTATTAACTTGAAACACGCGCGGGATTTTATATTAAATGAAGGTGTTATATCATATCCAACAAATTATGCTATCTTATGCCAAATCAATGAAATTGTTGAAGAAGGTTTTTCATACACAGCTGGAAAAATTAGAACTGTACCTGTATCAATAGGGGGTTCAAAATATCTTCCACCGCTCCCATATGAACCTCAGGTTAAAGAAGACTTATCATTATTATTATCCAAAGACCCTTCATATGAAGTTGCCATTGACTTATTACTTTATATTATGAAAAGTCAATTATTTTTGGATGGAAATAAAAGAACTGCAGTTATATTTGCAAATCATTATTTAGTTAGTAAAGGACTGGGACTTATCGTAATACCCGCAGAATTAGTATCAGAATTTAAAAAACATTTAATAAATTATTACGAGAATAAAAATCAGTTAGTAAAGGAATTTTTATATAATAAATGTTTAACTAAGATATAAAATAAAAGTTATTCTTAATTAGGAAAATTATATATACTTTTTTAAATGCTAAAACTGTATTTCGAATTATTAATAGTATTTTAATTGAAGTGGTTAAATATAAATTGTGGATTTTCTATATTTTTATTAAAATAAATGAAGATGAAAGGAAAAATTGATTGCGAACTCTATTCGCCCAGTGAAGAGAATAAATTCGAAGAATTTTCTTTTTTTCCTGCTGAAGATTATAAAATACCTGAATTAAAAAATGATTCAAAGGAAGACTTTAAGGTTGATGAATTATTTCAGGGAGAAGAACCAACAAAACAAGTAGAAAAGAAAATTACTAATTTCGATAAATTTAAAGATAAAATTATTTCACATTCTTCTACAATTGTATCAACAACAGCAGTAGCGATTGCTTCTGCTTCTATTATTGGAATTATTCCTGATATTATTGGAGATAATAATAAAAATCCATTTGGAACAGTGATAACAAACTCACTAGTTGATAACTCTTCTTTTTATCAAATTTCTATAGAAGGTGATATGGAAATTAGTAACGATGTATCACGTTATTATGCATTAGTTAAAGAATTTGGAATAGATGAAAAACAAGAAGAATTTTATGCTGAATTAAGTTTTAATAATAAACATTTTGTATTTAATGCTGATGTATTTTATGGTATTGAATCATATAGTTATACAATTTTGGCACTCAATGAAAAAGAAGAAGAAAATGTTGTTTATTCATCTTCATTAACTCCTTTTACATTTGATCAAAGTTATCAAGCAACTTATCAAAAATTAAAACCAACAGAATCTAAAATTACCTTTAGTGATAATGATTTTTATCAAGTAGAGATTGATACAGGATATCAAAGTCTTTATCCTGATATATTCCAATACGAAGTTTCTGCTATTACAAAAGGAGGGAATATTCTTGATAAATACGTTGGAACTGATTCTATTGTAACTTTAGAAGTTCCTTATGGAGAAAATCTTTATTTAATGTATAAAGATATTTCTTATTTTGCAGGTGAAGAAATTGTTTCAGAGCAATATATGGCATCGGGTTATAGTGTTGTAACTATTCCCAATCTTAATTTTGATAGTGAATTTGGGTTTAATGGTCAAAACTTTACTTTATCTTATAACTTTGATACAACTTATGATTTTTCTTCCTTCTCTTTATATTTATGTTTAGATAATGGAAAAGGCATAAAAACAAAAACGATTCAAAATTTAGAAAAATTCGGAACTATTATTCTAGATGAATATAATGGTGAAATTGGTAATTTATCTTTATCAGGTGAATTAGAATTTCAAGACGACTTATTAGATAGTTATAAGCATAAAATTCCTATCAATGATAATCATTATGACATGACCTATAAACTTGAAGTTACTTCACTAAGAGCAGATCTTACAGGACCTAAAACAGATTATATACCTTTGAGTTTTGAATTTGATTATCTTTTACCAAGCGATTATTCTATTACTATTTATAATCAAGATAGGACAATAGATGAAAAATTCGCATTAAGGGATTCATATTATTTAAATAAGATTACATCTGGCGATGGTGGAATTATTACAGTTGCAATTTTAGCCCCAGATGGTAGTGAATTTAAAAAAGTATCAGATTATACAATTTATAGTGTAGATGAAATAAAAAGTACTTATACTACACCAACAATATCTAATTCTACTAATCCAGGTGACTCAGTTGTTACTTATAACGAAGATAATACAGTTAATATTTATCGAAATGTAGGTTTTTCATCAACAGATCCTAATATTTATTTAGATACTTTGATATATGAAACACTTTATGAAGACCCTTCTACAGGTGAAATAAGATATTTAAATGCTGTACATAGTAGAACATTAGGTAAATATTCTATTATGGAAAATCTTACCCCGCTTGATTATCTCTTTTATTATATTATTAATTATGATAAAGATGGTGTCACTTATCAAATGTATAAAGAAGAACCACCGCCATCTGGAAATTTGTACTTGTCTAATAGACAACCAATCCGTTACGAAGTAAATTATGATGAAACAAATGATTATACTAAGTTAATTATTTATAATGATTTATATTATTACATTAAAAATCAAATTATAATTGATAATATTTACTATTATTTTACAGAATACATTGAAAATGCTAATTCTTATCAGGCTCATATTCCTGGAAATATTTCAGGAAAACAGATGAATTTAAGTATGACTCTATATGATAAAAATTATGATTCTTATTCTATTGATTGCGAAATGAAAGGCGATCGATATAAAACATATACTTTCGATATTAATATATAAGGAGGAAAAGTACTATGAAAAAGAAGAAAATTAAGGTGTCAGCACTAGTTTCAACAATTCTATTTAGTTTAGTTTTGTTTTTATTTGTTTTGACATGTATTTTGCAATTATCTCTTCCTGGAGCAAATCCTTTTGTCATTTGGTCAAAAGAGAATGTTGTAAATTTAAGTTTAGTTCCAGATATGTTAAAGAAGAACTACAAAGTTTTTATTCATTGCTTAATTTTAATTGCGTTAGTTCTTGCATTATCTAAACTAGCTAGAATAATTTTTAAAAATATTATGCAACGTTCAGATCGAGCTAAAACTGTTATTACTTTATTAGATGGTTTAGTAAAATATGGGAGTGCAATCGCACTTTTCTTCCTTGTATTAAATGCGTTTGGTGTTAATACAAAAGCTATTTGGGAATCTGTTGGTGTTATTACTCTTATCATAGGTCTTGGTGCTCAATCACTTATCGCCGATATTATCGCTGGTATATTTATCATTTTTGAGAATGAATATAATGTTGGTGAAATTGTTTCAATTGATGGATTTAGAGGAACTATAACTGAAATTGGTATTCGTGCTACAAAACTTACTGATGCTGCAGGTAATATTAAAATTATTAATAATTCTGATATTAAAAATGTTGTTAATCTTTCTCGTGAACTTTCTTTAGCTATTGTTGATTGTGAAGTTAGTTATGATGTTCCTATTGAATTAGTTGAAAAAGTTCTTAAAGATAATCTTCATACCATGAAGGAAAGAATTCCTGAAATTATTGAAGGGCCATTTTATAAAGGAATTTCTGAATATGGAACAAGTAATGTAGTTTTAAAAATTCTTGCTAAGTGCAAAGAAGAAGATCGCTTTCAAGTACAAAGAGATATTTTAAGAGAATATCATCAAATATTCTTAGCTAATGATATTGATTTTGATTATGAACATTTTGTTGTCGAACAAAAAGAAAAGAAAGAATACCATGTTCCAAAAGGAACAAAAGAACAAGCTAAGAGTTTTGTTGAAGAACAAAAAGCTGTTTCTAGTGGAATGGAAGAACAACAAAAAGGTTAAATTGAATAAATTTATAATAGTTTTATTATGAAAAGAAATACTAAATGTTTAACAAAAAAATAAATAATACAATAATGAAAGTTAATGAAAATGAATACGAGGTTATTAAACTTCTTGGAAAAGGAAAAGGAGGATATTCTTATCTTGTAACAGATGGTAATAAACAATATGTATTAAAACAGATTCATCATGAACCTTGCGATTATTATAATTTTGGTGATAAATTACAATCTGAATTACATGATTATGAAACTCTTTTTAAACTTGGTATTACTATGCCTCGACTTATAGCAGTTGATTATGAACATGAGCGTATTTTAAAAGAATATATTCCAGGAGATAATATTGCAGATCAATTAAAAGCGGGACATTTTGAGGAAGAACGGATTACACAAGTGAAAGCTATGTGTAATATCTTATATAGAGCTCAAATTAATATTGATTATTATCCAACTAATTTTATCTTTTATAATAATGAACTTTATTACATTGATTATGAATGTAATAAATATATGCCTGAATGGAATTATGAAATTTGGGGCAATCAATATTGGAAAGTTGAAGTTTGGAAAAAAGCGGATAAACAATAAAATTATGATATTAAAGAAAAATAATATGTTGTAATTGTTTCAGGAGAAGCTGCACAATCATATCTAAACCAATGTTTTATTAAAACAATAAAATTTTCATTCGCTATTTCTAAAGCTAATTTATAAGGAACAACTTTATTTTTGATATCTTTTTCTTCAATTATAATTTTATTAATTTTAAGTATTCTTTTTCTCATTTCCTGGAAGAAGATTAAACAAGAAGTATTATTAATAATTGCTTGGATCATTTCTTTTTCATCATGTAAGTGATACAAAATGTGAGTAATTAAATGAGTAAATTCTAAAATAGAATTTTTACTAAAATCATGAGTTTCTTCAACCTCTAAAGTATGTGAAAATACGTGATCAAATAAATCATTTACAATTGATAATAAAACATCATCTTTACTTTTATAATGACTGTAAAAAGTAGAACGAGAAATATGAGATTCATCTAATAAGTTTTGAACATTAATTTGACCATAATCCATCTTATTTAATAGATTTTTTAATCCGATATATAATTGTTGTTTAGTTTTTTGTATACGCTTATCCATATTTATAGCATCCTTTGTATTATTATAAATATAATATCATACAAAGTGTTTTATAACTAGTATAAGTTATCGAACAATTTTAAAATATTTGTTTTATATCATAAGGATTTGCTTTATAATAATGCTATTATGACTAGAGAAATTAAAAAAGGTAATAGAATTAAAATAATTACATTAATAGTAGCTATTATATTATCTATTATTTTATTCATTGTTGGTATTTTTGTTGGCTCTAGTCATATGGGATTTGTTGAATGCTTTAAGGCCTTATTTAAAATGAGTACTAATGCAAATAACAATATAGTTTGGAATATAAGAATGCCTAGAGTTATAGCAGCATTTATTGCTGGAGGAGGACTTGCTATATCTGGATTAATTATGCAAACAAGCTTAAGAAATGATATGGCTTCACCTGCAACTTTAGGTGTATCAAATGCAGCTGTATTTGGTGCTAATGTTTCAATAATTGCATTAAGTGGTGGATTTTTAATAACAGGCAATAATGTAAACAATTTAACAAAAGCCATTAATCCTTTTGCTACTTCAGTTATGGCGTTTATCTTTTCTTTATTATCTATAATAATAGTTCTAGGTTTATGTAAATTTAGAAAATTTTCCCCATCGACAATAGCCTTAGCTGGAATAGCAATTGGATACATATGGAATGCTGCAACTACAATTTTACAATTTTATGCTACAGATGTTGGATTATCTGCAGCTGTTATATGGAACTTTGGAGATTTAGGTAGAGCTACTTATAAATCAGATTTAGTAATGTTTATTATAGTTATTTTAGGATTAATATTTTTTATGTTAATGTCTTGGAGATATAACACATTATTAAGTGGAGAAGATAGTGCAAAAGCAATGGGAATTAATGTTGAATTATTAAGTTTTTTATCATTACTTGTTGCTTCAATTATTACTGCAGTATGTGTATCAATGTTAGGTATGATTGGGTTTGTAGGATTAATTTGTCCGCAAGTTATAAAAAGAATTATAGGTAGTGATCATCGATATTTTATTCCTACAACATTTTTTTCAGGTAGCATTTTATTATTATTTGCTGATATTTTATCAAGAATTATTGGGAATGGTAGTGCTTTACCAGTTGGAGCAATAACTTCATTATTAGGTGCGCCATTCTTTTTAATATTAATATTTTCTTGGAGAAAAAAAGATGCTTAAAGTTAATAATCTTACATTTAAATATCATAAAAAAGCACCATTAGTATTAGATGATGTTTCTTTTACTTTAGGAGATGGAGAAATTGGAATTATATTAGGCAAAAATGGTGTTGGAAAATCTACATTATTTAAACTTATTGTTGGTTTAATTAAACCAGTTTCAGGTGAGATTTTAATTGATGATATAAATATTAATAAATTAAAAATTAAAGATAGAGCAAAATTAATTGCTTATGTTCCTCAAAGTATTCAATTTGGAGACCTATCAGTTTATGAAACAATTCTTTCAGGAAGAGTATCTTTTTATTCATTATTCCCTAGTAAAAAAGATGAAGAAATTGTTCAAAATGTAATAAAAGATATGGGATTAGAAGGGTTTTTGAATAAAAACGTCAATGAATTGAGTGGTGGAGAAAAACAAAAAATTGCTATTGCTAGAGCTTTGGTACAAGAACCAAAAATATTAATATTTGATGAACCTACTGGTAATTTAGATATTGGTAATGAACAACTTATTTTAAGTGAAGCTCGAAAAATTTGTATAAAGAAAAACATATCTATATTAATTTCAATACATGATATATCGATAGCTTCTTATTACGGAGATAAATTTTTCTTATTAAAAGATAATAAAATTAAATATAGTGGTAATAAAGAAGTTATTAACGAAAATAATATTTCAGATATTTTTGATGTTAAAGCGACTATTAAAGATATTGATAATAAAAAATTTATTTACATTGAAGGAGGAAGTGATTGTGAAAAATAGATGTAATTTAATTCTACTTGCATTAGGTGTATTTTTATTAGCAGGTTGTAATAATGGCACTGGAAATAAAGGCAAAAATGAAGTTACCGATATGATTGGAAGAACAGTTAAAGTCAATCCAGGAAGTTACAAAAAAGTAGTATGTATTGGAGCTGGAGCTCTTAGACTTTATTCTTATGTTGGAGATGTTGATTTATTAAGCGGAGTAGAAGATATTGATAATATATCATTAACAAATCGTCCTAAAATGTTTGATACTAGTGCTAGACCATATTTTATTGTTAATAAAGAAACATTTAAAAAATTACCTTCTTGTGGAGTAGGTGGTCCTAATGCTCAAAAAGCAGAAGCAGAAAAGATATTAGAATGCGATCCTGATTTAATTATTTCTGAATATGAAGATGTAACTATTGCTGATTCATTACAAGAAAAAACTGGTGTACCAGTTATTACTCTTAAATATGGATATAAAGGTGTATTTGATGAAGCTATTCAAAATAGTATTTCTTTATTAGGAAAAATATTAAAAGAAGAAGAAAGAGCTAATAAATTAAACAAATATATTACTGATCAAAAGCAAATTATATCGGATAGAACTAAAGATTTAGTATCTAATGAGTCTGTATATATTTGTGGATTAGGAAATTGGGGAACTACAAATCATTTAATGACTGCTCAAAACTATGAACCATTAAATGTTGTCCATGCAAATAATGTAGTAAAAGACTTACCTAAAGATGGAATCGGACCAATTACTGCTGAAAAATTAGTTTCTTTAGGTGAAAATATCGATAAAATGTTTATTGATACTGCTGCTATCAGAAATATTGATTTAGGCGATAGTATAGTGAAGACTACTTTAGAATCTATAAAAGCTTGGAAAAATAAAGAAGTTTATTTACAAATGCCATACAATGCTTACTATACTAATGTCGAAACTGCTTTAGCTAATACATGGTTTTACGCTAAAACTATTTATGGTGATGCATTCAAAGATATTGATATGACTGCTAAAACTAATGAAATTACTAAAGAATTTTTAAATAAAGAAATCGCAGAAGAAATTTTTAAATGTTCAACAAGTTTTGGCGGATATCAAAAAATTGATCCTGAAACATTTTTTGCTAAGTAAATCTTATAACTGAACAAATTGAGAATTGCTTTTTTTAAAAAGAAAAGCAATTTTTTAATAAAAAACTCCGTACTTTTATCGAAAACCTTGCAGATTTCGTATATTTTAATGAAATTTAGATATTTATGGAATCTTTTTGTAAAGAATAAAAAGATACTGTTCTAGAATCGTATAAAGGACCTTATCATACTTGTAATGGTATTAGTTCTGAATTTGGTGCTCACTTTATTTTAAGAATTGATAAGATTTTACTTAAAGAAAAATATAATAAAGCAATTGTTGATGGTGTTACACCTAATGGATTCCCACCACTTCCTGTAGATTATGGGTATCGCGATAATAAAAACTTCTGGATTGCTAGAAAGAAGAAACCATATTCTGAAACAGTTCAAGCTAAAGCAGTTGATGTTCAATCTGTCATATATGCTGCTAATAGAATTGACCTAAATGTTCAATTTGCTAAAGAACCATGTAGTAAATTAACTAAAGTCTCACGTATTTTCTTAAATAAAGTATTAAAGGGATGTGTTGATTGGGCTATTCAACATAATGTTTCATTAATTGAACCTGAACATATTAAAAAGATTCAAAATAAGCACACTGACGAATAATATTATTTTGATTTAATCAAATTAATTAAAGCATTAAAAAGTAATCGAACTAAAAAAGTATCATAAATCTTATTTCACTTTTAAAATCGGTTACTTTTTAATTTATATAAAATATTTTATTAAAAAAGAACTTAACATTAATTGTAAGTTCTTTAATATATAACATTTGTAATTTAATTATCGTTTTTAAGATTACTTTTTTTCTTTATACAATCTTCAGCATTTTGACAAACCTTAAAAAATGCATTTTTTAAATTTTCTTTTTCCTCATTTGTTAATCCATTAAGAAGATCTAAGGCAAATTGTTTTCGAACTTCAAGTCCATCATTAATTATTGGATTAGCTGATTCTTTTAAATAAATTCTTATAGTTTTATTATTATTATCTTCATATTTTTTAGTAATAAGTCCTCTATTCTCAAGTATTTTTAAAGAAGTTGAAACATGAGACTTTGTTAATTTTTTAAATTTGATAATATCACTCGCGGTGTTTAATTCTGGATAATCATGTAAAAACATTAAAATATCACATTCCATTCGTTTGAGATCATATTTGTCACAAACTGTTTTTAATGACATTTCATAATATAGTGTAATCGTTTTGTGTTTGTCTAAAAAATACATCTTACCTCCTACAATAGAGTTAATAATTTAGGTAACTATGTTTCTATTGTTTTTTTGTTAATAAAAATATTATAAAGTATCCATAGAAAAAATGTAAAACGTAATACATTATTTTTTAATAAAAACTTATTTTTATATATAAAAATAAGAAACTATATTATTTAATTTTTTCGTTACTATAATCTTTTATAAGTTTTAATAAATCTAAAGCTAATTTATTAAATTTGGAATTTTTTCGAGTGGCTAAAACTATATCAAAACTAAGATTTCCTTCTAATGGAATTCCAATAATATCATCATTTTCTTTAATTACTTGCTTAAATAAAAATGCACCAATTTTTCCATAGCTTAATAATTCTTTAATTGTTGAAAGTTGCTCACTTTTAAGTTTAATTATTGGTGTAATATGAGCTTCTTCAAATAATTTAGTAATGACTTGATATTGTAAAGAATCTTCTTTAAATAAGATTAATGGTGTATTACCTAGTTCCTTAATAGATATTTCTTTTTTCTTTGCAAATGGATGACTTTTATTAACAGCAAAGACTAAATCTGCGTTTCCAATTTTAATAAAATCCAAATTATCTTCAATTTCGTTATTATAAATAACAGTTAATGCAATATCAATTTCACCTTCGATTAATGCTTCTTTATTTGCGTGACTTGCTAATTCATATAATTTTAAATTTACATTTGGGTATCTTACTAAAAAATCTTCAAATAAAGGTGCAAATATAAAAGTTCCTAACATTGGAGGAATTCCAATTTTAATAGTAGTAGATTTATAAACAAAATCATGCATTTGATTTTCTAAATTATTATATAAAGTAATAATAGGAATAGCTAAAGTATATAAGCGCTCGCCACTAGGAGTAATTTCTAGATTTTTGCCATTCATCATTATTAACTCAGTTTTGAATTCTTTTTCAAGGTTTTTAATAGCAGTTGTAATTGCTGGTTGAGAAATAAAAAGTTCTTTACTAGTTTTAGTAAAAGACTTGTTTTCATATACTTTTGTGAAATAAATTAATTGTTCAATACTCATACTATTATTATAACTATAAATTTTATTTATAGATAGATTAATTTTTACTATATAAAATTGTCGCCATTGATATTGTGAAAGCGCTTACAGAATTATATCATAAAGACAAGGAGTGTTTTTACTATGAATTCATGTCTTTTTAATTCAAAAATTAAGATTTGCTTATTTTTAGTTGGATTATGTTCTTCAGCATTATTTAGTTGTGGTAAGGAAGAAGTAGGCTTTAATAATAAAGAATTTGATATTTCTAAAAATAATGATAATTCATTAAAAGTTGTTGTAAATTATGTAAAAGAGCCTTCTGGAAGTTATTATTCATTAAATATCAAAGGAAATGGCGATGCAAAAGATTTTAATGAAAAAACTACACCATGGAGAAGTATTACAAAACAAATTAAACAAGTAAACTTTGAAGAAGGAATTACAAGCTTAGGAAATTATTATTTTAATAAATTAAAAATAAACTATTATATATTGCCTGAATCTTTAAATTCTTTCACAGAAACATCATTTAATAGTGGTGCAAAGCTATATTTAAAGAACAATAAAACAACTATAAATAATATTAATAATGAAATTTATTACTATAGTGAACAAGCACCAGTAGATACAACAAAAAAGTATTGGCATTACGTTAATGAAACACCTGTTGTATGGTCTAAAATCAAAGTTTTATTTATTGGTAATTCATTTACTTTTTATAATGATATTCCTAAAATGACTGAGAATATTGCTAAATCATTAGGATATGATTTTGCTTGCGATAGTATTACTAAAGGAGCTCATACTCTTACTCAATTTGCTGATCGTACTGATGAATATGGGAAACAAGTTTATGATACTTTAAAATCTAAAAAAGATTATGATTATGTAATTTTACAAGATCAATCTACTAGAAGTTATACAAAATATAATGAATTTTATAATGCATGTAAAAAATTAAATGATTTAGTTAAAGAAACTCAAGATCATGCAGAAACAAGATTATATGCTACTTGGGGATATCCAGATGGCTTACCTCAAAATGAAACAGTAGTTTCTCAAGAAGCAAAAATTAGAGAAAAATATAAGGAATGTGGAACAGCATTAAATATTAAAGTTCATAATGTTGGTCAAGCATTTAGCAAAATTTATGAAAATAATAAGGATATAAATCTTTATTTTAGTGATAATAAGCACCCAGGACATCTTGGCTCATTTTTATCAGCTCATGTTCATGCTATGTCTATATTAAATATAGATACAAGAACATCAACTTATTCATCTGGCTATAGTGAACAAGAAAATGGAAATTGGGAAATTAATGCGGAAACTGTAGACATTTTGAAAAATTGCGCTTATACTGTCTGTTTTTAAATAAGGAGGAAATATGAAGAAAATATTAACTTTAGCTACTAGTATTTTACTAAGTGGTGTAATGTTGGCTAGTTGTGGTAAAAATAATAATAATAATAACCAAGATAGTCCAACAGTAACTCCAATTAAACATCATTTAATTGGGTTTTATGTAGATGATGTTTTATATTCAACAATTCAAGTTGAAGAAAATAAAACTATCAATGAAAAAGATATTGCTTCACCTAAAAAGGATGGTTTTACTTTTGTAGGTTGGATAAATTCTATTGGTGATTTATTTGATTTTAATCAAACAATCACTAGCTCATTTAATTTATATGCATATTTTGAATTAAATGGAAAAGGTAATCCTCATGAAGGAGAAAATGATTTAAGTGTTACTGATACAAAAGATCCTACTAAAACATATTCTTTAGTAATTGGTTGGTATGGAAAAAGCGCAACAAGTGGTATCGATAAGACTTTAATGCAACATATTTATAATAATTTTATTAAATATTTTAGAGCGCAAAATGTTGAAGAAGAAGTTATAAATAATATTACTGTTAGACAATATGGCGATGAAAATACTAAAGTTGGTCCAATGGGTGAATTAATTAATAATGATGGTGATGTCGATATTTTATTAGGTGTTGGTGTAAATATTACAACCACTGGTAAAGTTACAACTGTTGGTAGAACTGATGGAGTTACTTTTGGAGAAAAAGCAGGTAGATCAATTGCTTTAGTTAAAGAAACTACATTAGGTAGAAATTTATTTGATTATATTTCTAGTGCTGATGGTCAGCAATTCTTTAATTATGATTATCACTTTGCTGGTGACATTAAATCTAGTTTTATTGTTAATTTTTATGTAAATGAAACATTATATATTTCTACTTCGGTCAATAGAGGAGAATTAATTAATATTGCAAGTATTAAAGAACCTACTGATGGAGATAAAGTTTTCCAATATTGGGGTGATAAAGATGGTCGTGAATTTGATTTTACTACTAAAGTAAATGATGATATTTCTTTATATGCAGTATTTAAAGATCCAGCTTTAGAAGATCCACATAAAGGTGAAAGTGAGCTCAATGTTAAAGATACTAAAGATGCTACAAAAACTTATTCTTTAGTTATTGGATGGTATGGACTTACTTCTACTAGTGGAATTGATGAAGCAACTATGCAACATATTTATAGAAATATTAGAACTTATTTAATAGGTGAAAATGTTTCAAATGATGTTTTAGATAAAATAAGTGTTAGAGAATATACTTCAGCTGCGATTGCTGATGTTGGTACACTTGTTAATAATGATGGTGATGTTGATATCTTTATGGGTGCTGGAGGAAATATGACTAGTAAAGGTAAAATTCAAACAGTTACTCCAGAAGATTTTAAAACTGGTTTTACAATTACCGGAAAAGAAGTTACTAAAACGGGAAGAGTTATTGGCTTATTAAAAGAGTCAACATTAGCTAGACAAGTATTTACTTTTATTACAAGTGAAGAAGGTAAGCAAATACTTGATTATAATTATCATTACACAAAGTAAAAAGAGGAAAAATATATGAAATCTGCAAGGTTTTTATTTATTCCATTGAGTTTATTAACATTATCTAGTTGTGGCTTTGTTAAAGGAATGGAACATGAACTTAACGTAGTATTTGAATATAATGGTGAAATTATTTCTCATACTACTGTCAATGAATTTAAAAATGGAGTAGCACCAACTTTATCAAATACTATGATTCCTGTTAATCATAAATTTTATGGATGGACTTGGTTAAATCCAGATAGCATTGATATTAGATCATATGCTGATAGTAAAAATAGAGTATCAGAAGACTTTTATAAAACATTTATCGAATATGATGATGTTGTTCATTATGATGAAATTAAAGATTATGCTTTTAATACTACAGTTGTCTTAAGACCATTATTTATAGATGAAAGTATAATTCCAGTTCCAACTTATTATATTTCAATTGGTTGGTATGCTAAAACTTCAACAAGTGGATTAACTAATGATTTAATGAATAAATGGAAGAAAGATTTAGAAGTTTATTTAATAAGTGAAGGTGCAACTCAAGAAAATATTGAAGATATAAAAATTACCCCATATGAAGGTGATGTTGCTACCGCAGGAAGTTTAGTTAATAAAGATAGATTCAATGATATTTTAATTGGATTTGGTGGAAATATTGGTACCCTTGGTGGAGTTGACTTTAAAGAAAATATAGGCGGAATTCCAATGGGTGGTAAAACTCGTTATATAACTAAATTAAATGAAAAACCACTTACAGAAAAAGTCTTTACATGGCTTCAAACTGAAGATGGTCATAAATCATTATCATAGGAGAAAGTTATGAAGTTTCGATATAAATTAGTAAAAGCATCTACAATAATTGGTTATATAGTAGCTAGCTTATATTTAGTATTAACTGCTTTATTATTTTCAGTAAGTAATTATTTTTATTGGTTAACCTTAATTTTAGGTGCGATTTGTTTATTTAATTCATTATATTCATCATATTTAAATCAATTTATTAAAGAAGAAAAGATGGAAAATTCTTTAAAAACTAGATTTATGGTAAATATGATAATAAGTATTGTTTCGATTCCATCATTTGTTTTAAATTTAATAGCTTTTATTAATAAAGATAAGACGGATAAATATGTTGAAGTAATAAATCCAGATTATCAAGAAGTAAAAAAAGAAAAGAAAAATAAAAAATGGTATCAAAAATCTAATTTCATTGTTTCAATGGTTGGACTTGGATGTGTAATTTTATCCTCATTTGTTGCAAATATTGGTGAAACAAGTGGTTATAAAGTTAAAATTAATGATTTTACTCTTACTAAAGCAATGACTGAAGAATTTAATTCAGGTACAGATAATGCTTTAAATGGTGTTAATGCAGTTATTAAAAGTGATGCTTTATCTTATAAAGTTACTGAATATAGACCTAAAACTGCAACTATAGAAAATCCTTTACCTGTAATATTTGTTATGCCAGGTTTTACAAGAACTAAAGCAACAATGTCTCAATATGCAATTGAATTATCAAGAAGAAATGCTGTTGTCTTTACTATTGATCCAGGATGCCAAGGTGGTACAACTTATTCAGGTTATGATGAAAATGGTGAAATGATTTCATCGACAGTTGGTGATAATGGTTTAGATTATTTATTACAATATGTTTATAACAATACTGAAAAGTATTCTTATATTGATAGAAATTACATTGGCGCTGTTGGACACAGTGCTGGTGGTGGAAACGTTGGAGCTTTAGCAGAAAAATTTGCTGGTTCAACTTATGAAGATTCCATTATTAAATCAGTTTATATTAGTGGCTATATTAAAGTTAGCTTAGCTAATAGATTCAAAAACTTAAGATGTAATGCTGCTTTAAGTTATGCATATTATGATGAAGGTGCTTTTAGATATCAAGGTTCTACAAGCGCATTTGAAATTATATCTAAAAGATTTATTAATGAAGTTAATGGTAAAACTTTAAATCATAATGAAGCTATAATTGACTATGAATATGGTTCAATGAATGATGGTACATATCGTGTAATTCATAAAGAAAATATTAATCACTGTTTTGAAATGTATGATCCATTATCAATTGGTAATACTATTAATTTCTTTAGAAGAACATTAGATTTAAATACTAATATAAACGATAGAAATCAAACTTGGATGGTAAAAGAAGCATTTAATGGATTTGCTTTAGCTGGCGGATTTATGTTTATCTTTGCTATCGCTGGTTTCTTACTTGATATATTACCTTTCTTTAAGAGAATGAGATTATCAAGTGAATATCATAAAGAATATGAAGATTTAAAGAAAATCCAATATAGCGGAAAAGATGTTAGCTTAGTTACTCGTGAAGAGTTTGTTAAAGAAGCTAAACCACGTAAAAAGAATATGTTTGATAAAGCTATATTCTGGGCAACAGTAGTAATTACAGCAATTATAGCTTGTTTAGATTATATTCCTTTAGCAAGACTTACAATGGATTGGTTTGAAGATGCTGCTAGTAATACATTTACATTCTATTTCCCAGCTCGAATGATGAATGCTGTCATGCTTTGGGCTATATTTAATGGAACTATTGGTTTAGTTTTAATATTTGGTGTTAAAGCAATTGAAAATTTATATTATAAATTAACAAATAAACAAGAATATATTTCTTGGTATAGATTTACATCATTAAAGATTAATTGGAAAGATTTATTAATGTCTATAGGATTTGCAGTTGTATTATTCTTTGGATTCTATGGATTAATTCAATTAATGTATGTAATATTCCATCAAGACTTTAGATTTATGTTAATAAGTGCTGCTCCACTTAATGGAAGAATGCTTGTTACATGGTTAATTTATTTAGTTCCATTCTTTATATTCTATATATCTAATTCAATAAGAGTTAATTTATCAATGGCTACTGAAGGTTGGAGCGAATGGAAAGTTATGCTAACTGGAGCTATTGCAAATAGTGTTGGATTAGTATTTATATTAGTTATTAATTATTTCGCATATTTCAAGACTGGTACAGTATTCTATGGTTATTATTCACCTACTGATACTAGTGAAATGTGGTTATTTATTAATATGGTATTTGGACTCATACCAATGATGTTCTTATTACCTATTCTTAATAGATATTTATTTAAAAAGAGTGGCAATGTCTACTTTGGTGCTATTTTGACTTGTATGATCTTTATCATGATGTCAATCAGTGCTTCAGTTTCTTACATTGCAATGTAATTATTTTAAGGAGTTAATAAAAATGAATATTGGAGAAAAATCATTACAAAAACACTATGAATGGCATGGAAAAATTGAAACTAAAGTAAGAGCAGATGTTTCAACTAATGAAGAATTAATGCTCGCATATACACCAGGTGTTGCTGCACCTTGTATGAAGATTCATGAAGATGTTAATGAATCATTTAATTTAACAAGAAGATGGAATACAGTCCCTGTAATTACTGATGGTACTGCTGTATTAGGACTTGGTGATATTGGTCCAGAAGCTGGAATGCCAGTAATGGAAGGAAAATGTGCATTATTTAAAGCATTTGGCGATGTTGATGCTTTTCCAATTTGTATTAAAAGTAAAGATACAGAAGAAATTATTAGAACTATTAAATTAATTTCAGGTAGTTTTGGTGGTATTAATTTAGAAGATATTAGTGCACCTAGATGTTTTGAAATCGAAAGAAGATTAAAAGAAGAATTAAATATTCCTGTTTTCCATGATGATCAACATGGTACAGCTATTGTAACTTTAGCAGCATTAATTAATGCTTTAAAACTTACTAATAAAAAAATCGAAGACTTAAAAATTGTTATTAATGGTGCTGGTGCTGCAGGTGAAGCTATTGCTAAATTATTAATTTATTCAGGAGCAAAAAATGTAATTGTTTGTGATTCTAAAGGCATAATATGTAAAGGCGATCCTAGATTAAATGATGCTAAAAAAGAATTAGCAGAAATTACAAATTTAGAACATATTCAAGGACATTTAGTTGATGCAATGAAAGGTGCTGATGTATTTGTTGGTGTAAGTGTTGCTAATTGTGTTAGTAAAGATATGGTTAAATCAATGAATGAAAAACCAATTTTATTTACTTGTGCTAATCCAATTCCTGAAATTGATCCAAAAGATGCTAAAGAAGCTGGTGCTTATATTATTGGAACAGGTTCAAGTCAATATCCTAATCAAATTAATAATGTTTTAGTTTTCCCTGGATTATTTAGAGGAGCAATTGATGCAAAAGCAACTGATATTAATGTAGAAATGATGAAAGCTGCAAGTTTAGCAATTGCTAATACAGTTAGCGAAGAAGAACTAAGTGTTACTCACATTTTACCTTTTGCTTTTGACAAGAAAGCTCATGAAAATGTAGCTAAAGCTGTTAAAGAAACAGCAATTAAATGTGGTATCATTAGAAAATAAAAACTTCTTAATATATCAAATATAATAAAAATAGGTGTTAACAAAACACCTATTTTTATTGAAAAAACATAAGTTCTGCAGGGTTTTATAAATATTTAAAGAGTTTTTGAGATATATTTTATTTTTTTTACAAATGAATATTGTATTTGATTATATTTGTTTATAGAAATTTACTTAATAATAACTAATTTTTTAATATCACTTAAAATAAAAAAATGAATGATCCTAAATTAAATAATTTTATTATAAAGGTTTTAAGTAATTACGTTATTGAAAATAAAATTAAATATATAATTGAAGTTATAGATTCTTTAAACACTATTTTAATTGATATAGATATTAAATATTTAAAAGAATTATATATGCATAAACCTATTTCGTGGGCTAGGCCACAAGGATTATAAATTTTATACATTTTATATGTTTTGTCTAAATTTTTGACATTTGGCTCAAATTGTCTAAAGAAATGACCTTGATTTATGAATAAACTAAAGTTGTTCAAATTAAGGAGGACAGAATTTATGTATTATGGTGCAGGAACTTATGAAGCATTTGTAAAACCTTTAAAACCAGAGGGTGTTGATAAAAAGAATGCTTATATTATTGGTACAGGATTAGCTGGTTTAAGTGCAGCTTTCTATTTAGTTAGAGATGGACAAATGAAAGGAAGTCATATCCATTTATTTGAAAAGATCGATCTTGCTGGTGGTAGTTGTGATGGAAGAAAAGATGTAACTAAAGGTTTCTACATGAGAGGCGGTCGTGAAATGGATAACCACTTTGAATGTATGTGGGACTTATATAGAGATGTTCCATCTATAGAACATGAAGGTCAATCTGTTCTTGATGAATATTATTATTTAAATAAAGAAGATCCTAACTATTCATTATGTAGAGCTACTATTAATAGAGGTCAAAATGCTGGAACTGGAGATAAATTTACTTTAGATAAAGAAGCTAAAAAAGAATTATTAAAGTTATTTATGATTCCAGAAAAAGAGTTAGAAGATAAAAAGATTAGCGATTTATTCGATGATCATTTCTGGAAATCTAATTTCTGGTTATATTGGCAAACAATGTTTGCTTTCCAAAGATGGTCAAGCGCATTAGAAATGAAGAGATACTTACAAAGATATGTCCATCATATCGATGGTTTACCAGATTTTAGTGCTCTTAGATTCACTAAATATAATCAATATGATTCAATGATTTTACCTTTAGTAAAATATCTTGAAAGTCATGGTGTTCAAATTGAATTTGGTGTTGATGTTAAAAATGTTTTATTTGATATAACTAAAGATAAAAAAGTTGCTAAAGCAATAGTTTATGTTAAAGATGGTAAAGAATGTCAATTAGATTTAGTAGAAGATGATTTAGTATTTATTACTAATGGCTGCTGTACTGATTCTAGTTGTTATGGTGATCAAACTCATGCTCCAGATTTATCTAAATTAAAAGATGGTTATGGAGAAAGCTGGGATTTATGGAGAAATATTGCTAAACAAGATAAAGCATTTGGTAATCCATTAAAATTCTGTAATAACATTGATGAAACTAACTGGATGAGTGCTACTGTTCAAACTCATGATGATTATATAATTTCATTAATTGAAAAGATTTGTCAAAGAGATCCAAGAAGTGGAAAAGTTACTACTGGTGGTATTGTTACTATTAGAGATAGTGAAGAAAATTGGTTCTTATCTTGGACAATTAATAGACAACCTCAATTTAAATCACAAAATAAAAATGATGTTCTTATTTGGGTTTATGCTTTAAATACTAATAAAGAAGGTAATTTTGTTAAAAAACCTATGAAAGAATGTACAGGTATTGAAGTTTGTGAAGAATGGTTATATCACATTGGTTGTGATGTTAATAAGATTCATGAATTAGCAATTAATAATTGTAATACTACGACTTGTTATATGCCTTATATTGATGCTTTCTTCCAACCAAGAAAAAATGAAGATAGACCAAAAGTAGTACCAGAGGGTGCTGTCAACTTCGCTTTCGTTGGACAATTTGCTGAAACTCCACGTGATACAATTTTTACAACAGAATATTCTATTAGAACTGGTATGGAAGCTGTATATACATTATTAAATGTTGATAGAGCTGTTCCTGAAGTTTGGGGTAGCGTCTATGATGTTAGAGAATTATTAAGAGCTACATATTATACTATTGATAAGACTAAATTATTAGATAGTGATGCTGTTAATGGTTTTGAAAAATTTATTATTAAGAGTGCTTATAAGAAAGTAGAAGATACTGATATAGGTCAATTACTTAGAGATAGTAAATTATTTTAATTAAAATATAAATAATTAAAAAGGGACTTAGCAAATTACTAAATCCCTTTTAAATTTGTTATTAAATAATAAGATTATTCGATAGGTTTTTCTTCTTCAGTGTTATTTTCTTCAGTAGTTAGTTGATCATTTTCAATATGTTCAATTTGTAAGTTCTCTGGTTCTTTATTATTACATTCAATAATTGATTCCAAAAGCATTGAACTATAAGAAAAGTAAATAATAAATCCTACGATATTAATGTTTCCTAAATTAATAGGATCACCTAATGTATCGAAAAGAAGGTCTAATAATAAAACTAGAATAAATAAAGACGAAAATAAGATATTTAATTTATCGAGATATTTATTTTTTAAATAGAAGGCAACGATATAAATAAATATCATTATTAATGTAGTAATTATACTAAATATTGATATTATCCAAGCGGTTGGGAGCATTCTATCTGCAAAGCTTATAATGTCCATTAATTTAATAAAAAACATTAATAATGGAAATAAAGTAATAGAACAAACATTTAATATTTTGTTAACTGTAGTTGGAATTTGATCTTTACATATAATTTCTATTACGCCATAAACTATGTAATAAATAGAAATTATAAGAGCGATAATACCAATAGCTAATGGGGCACCTGTTAAAGATAAGTAGTTTAAGAAACTTAAAAATAAAAGTGTGCCAAAAATAATTGACGAAAATGGTTTAAAAAATTCACGTATTTTTTGCATAATTTTTTCTCCTTTATTCCATTATATCAATTTTTATATTTTTAAAAAAATGAATTTTATAGTGATAAATAAAATACTTATATAGATACTAAAATAAGATAATAATAAATAATAATTTTTAATATTTATAAAAAATAATGGACTTCTGAAGGCTTTTTAATTTATTTAAAGACTTATTTGAATAATTATTCTTGAATACGAAACGAAAATTAAATATTAATAACTTTATACTTTTACATTGTAAAAGCAATGCATATTTATTAGAATAGTTGTACAAAGAGGTTTAAATATGAATTTTAAAGAATTATATGACAAAGCTTTTAGTGTCTCTAAAGAAACCTATATTACTAAAGATGTCGAAATTGGTAGTGTTGGTTGTGCTATTTATACTGAAAGTGGACATATTTATTTAGGGAAAAATCTAAACATGTCTTGTGCAATTGGAACTTGTGCTGAAAGGAATGCAATTGCCAGTATGTTGACAAATGAAAATTCTAAAATCTTGATGATGGCTTGCGTTCATAAAAGTGGGAAAATAATTACCCCATGTGGAGCATGTCGTGAATTTATGTATTTATTAGGAGATATATGTAATGATATAGAAATCTTATTATCTTTAGAACCATTAAAGACTATATCAATAAAAGAATTATTACCTAATTGGTGGAGAGATGAATTAAAAAAAGATTAACTTATTTCTTCGAAAACTTTAGCAATTGAATCATTAATTTGAAGTTTTATTTCTCTATTAATGATTAATTTTTCTTTATTAATAACTACTATATTTTTTCTATAAAAATAATTAATTAATCCTGCTGCTGGATATACTTTTAAACTTGTTCCTGCGACTATTAATAAGTCAGCTTCTTGCAAAGCAATCATTGCTTTTGTCAATGTTAATTTATTTAAAGGCTCTTCATATAAGACAACATCTGGCTTAACAATTCCATTACAAATAGGACAATGAGGGACATCACTTAATTTTAAAAATTCATCTAAATTGTAGAGTTTTGCACACTTTTCGCAAAAATTACAATGAATTGAGCCATGTAATTCAATTACATTTTTACTTCCAGCTATTTGATGCAAACCATCTATATTTTGAGTAATAATTGTTACATTTTTTGTTTTTTCTAAGTCAGCTAAATATTTATGTGCATAGTTTGGCTTAGCAGATTTGTTAATCATAAATTCTTTATAAAACTTAAAAAATGTTTCAGTATGAGATTCATAATAGCTATGAGATAAAATAACTTCATATGGTACGCCATATTTAGATTTTAAATTATATAAACCAGTTTTACTTCTAAAATCAGGAATTCCACTTTCAGTAGATACTCCAGCTCCACCAAAGAATACAATATTTTTAGCATTAGCAATTAATGTTTTAAATTGTTCTAATTTTTTATTCACCTTTTTATTTTAGCATTAATGAAATTAAAGTAAAAAATATTTTATCTTGATAAACAAAAAAATTATAATATTATAAATTGTATGACTAATTTAACTAACGAAGATTTATATTTTACTAGAGTAAGAAGAGTTTGCTTGACAGAAATTATATTCAATTATTTATTAACAATAATTAAATTTATTGGTGGTTTTATTTCTGGTAGTAAAACTTTAATTAGTGATGGAATTAACTCTTTAGGAGATATTGTAAGTTCAACAGTTTTTTATATAGGAGGAAAAATATCTTCAAAAAAAGCAGATGCTTCTCATCAATTTGGCCATGAAAAAGTTGAATCTTTAATTTGTTTATTTTTTGCTACTACTATATTAATAGCAACTGGATTTTTAATTTATGAAAATATTATATCTATTATTAATAAATCATATTTAGATAGCGAAAATGGAACATATTTTATAGGTTTAATAATGGCTTTAATTGCATTATTTATTAAAGTATTTTTATTTATATTCACTTATTATAATTCTAGAAAAACTAAATCTAATCTATTAAAAGCTCAAGCAATAGATCATTTAGGTGATTCTTTATCTACTTTTATATCAGTTATCACTTTACTTATTATATATTTTGTAACTAACAAGAATGTATATATAATAGATCCAATTGCATCAATTATTGTTGGCTTAATAATTATATTTGGCTTATTAAAAATCTTGATTGATAATTCAAAAATTTTATTAGATGCTTCTTGTGATAAAAATATTTTATTAAAAATAAAAGAAGTAATCTTAAGTGTTGATGGAGTTTATCATATTGATGCTTTAAGAACAAGAATGATTAGTAATCGTATTTTAATAGAAGTTGAAATTAGTTGTAACGGTAGTTTATCATTAGAACAATCTCATAATATAAGTGAAGAAGTGAGAGATAAAGTATTAAAGAGTTTTTCTGAGGTTAAGCATATTATCGTTCATGTTAATCCTTTAGATCATGAAAATGAAAATGACTTGTAAGAGTGGCGGAATTGGTAGACGCGTTAGTTTCAGACGCTAATGAGTAAAATCGTGGGAGTTCGAGTCTCCTCTCTTACACCAGCAAAAATTAAATAATAAAAAAAGATAATCAAATGCTACAGTAATTACCGCTCTAGTCTATGATTATCTTTTATTCTATCCGCCATTTTCCACCAGTAGAGAATTCAGCCCCCACTATAAATTATTGTTCTAACCTTTTATGGATAGTAAAAGTTCTAAATGAGATATATTTGAAATTTCTATATTGATATGGCGCGAAAGCCTCATAAGCAAAAATTTTCAAGCCAACTATTAAAAATCAATTAGAATATTTATATAAAGATTACAGTATAATGTATATAAAAATGGGCTAAATAGGGTATGAAAATTAAAAAAAATTAAAAACACTACCCATAACGCAATTTAACGATAAAATGATATTGCAAGAGGTAACATAGAGATGAAAGACAAAATTTATCCAAGAGAAAAATATTTGGCAAAGATTAGACCTTTTTATGATAGTAATATTATAAAAGTTATTACTGGGATTAGAAGATGCGGCAAATCTTCAATTCTTAAATCTATTATTTCGGAATTAGAAAGTCGCAAACTCGGAAATAGAATTATTTACTTACCGTTTGATAGAAGAGGATTTAGGCAAATAAAGACGCCTGATGAATTAGAAAAAATAATTGAAAGCCGGGAGTTTGACAGTTAGGTAATACAAAAAGCTAAAAATACAACAAATCGGTCAAGTTATATATCTAAAGATATATG
>CAKPNG010000007.1 GCA_934168325.1 uncultured Bacilli bacterium | reverse complement strand
AAAATAATGATTTTAAACAAAAAGAACTTTATTTTGCTTGGTTTTTCCTTCAACGGACTTTACTTTTTAAATTGAGCTTTAAGCATATTTTAATTGTGATATAATCATTCTTAAGGAGAAAATTTATGAAAAAATTCAAAGTAAAAAAGATTAAAATCTGGGAAGAATTTAAAGCTTTTATATCTAGAGGTAGCGTATTAGATATGGCTGTTGGTGTTATTATTGGTACTGCTTTTACAGCAATAGTTAATGCCTTAGTTAAAGGTATTTTAATGCCTATTATTTCATTAGCAGTTCCAGCTGGTCTTGATGGTCTTGTAACTGTTTTAAATCCAGATAAAGCTAAATTTATTGAAGGTACTACAGAAGTCACTAACAAAATAGTTTATTGGGGTGTTGCTTATGATAAGACTTTAGTAAATGTTATTGATTGGGGTTCATTTATCAATGCAATAATTAATTTCTTATTAATCGCTTTAGTTTTATTTACTATTTTAAAAGTATTTACTATTTTAAATAACAAAAGAAAAGCATTTGAAGAGAAATTTAAAGAAGAAGAACCAGTTCCAGCACCTGAAGAGCCAGTTATTCCAGAAGATATCTTATTATTAAGAGAAATTAGAGATTCTTTAAAAGAAAATAAAGACAAAAAAGAATAATTATTTTAAATTTAATCTTTCTTTGACATCTTGAAGAAGTCTTACTTCTTCATCTTTATCACCAGGAAGAATACGTTTTAAAATCTTATTACTTCTTTCTAAAGCACGATCGACTTCGCTCGTGCTTTTTTCTATTCTATAAGCATAAAATAAATAATATCTTATAGAGAACATGTCATTACATAATCTAATATATCTTTTTGTTTCGTCATTTAATTGATCATATATTTCTTTAGCTTTATCATCTTCATTTAATAAGAAATAAACATATGATTTATAAATCGTTGCATCTCTTAATGTTGATTTAGATATATTTTTCTCATTATTAATTACATTATCAATAATATTAAATGTCTTATCTTTATCTTTATTAACATAATTTAAAGCACTTAATAAATTAACTTTTGCAGTAAAATCTGTGATTGTGTCGAATGTTTTTATATCACCATAATCTGTTCCAAGTAATTTACATCCTTTAACTCTAAGTAATTCATTATAAGCTTCAGTATTAATCTTTTTATTTAAAAAAACTAATCTATAACCATCATTCATAGAATCTAATTTTGCAGGGAAATAATTATAAATATTAATCATTGCACCAATACATGTAACAACAAAGAAACCATATTTTATTAACATTAAAGAAGTATTATTTCTATCATCTTTTATATAATTAAAGAAGAAAACACATACTGCAACTTCTATTAAGAAAAATACTATTGGTAAAAATATATTAGCCATTGGTTTAGCTTCTTCTTTTTTAGGTGTAATAATTGTTTCACCAGTTAATCCATCAAAAGTTTTAAATACTGAAAATTTCCATTTTAGTTTATTTTCAGCTTCTTTTTCTTTATAAAAAGCAAACGAAAGAATATTACATGATAAAATTGAATATCCACCAATTTTAGCACCTAATAAGTGTCCTACTTCAATCAAAGCACCATTTAAAACAATACCTATTAATAAGCAAATAAGCAAAAATAAAAAAGATGCTCCACCACTAGGTATTAAGCCGCTTTCAATAGATGGTTTTACTATCGTAAGTCCTACTATTACGGCAAATGCAATCATAATAATATAGACTAATAAACTCATTACATCATCTTTAGTCATAATTAGACCCCCTTACTACAACAAGTATGCAAAGGATATTTTTAATTTTACCATAGAAGATAATTAATACAAACTATTTTACTAAACATTCATCAATCAAACTGAACTCTTTTGTAAATTTTTTAAATATAGAACACAAATTATTATAATTAAATTTATTATCTTTATATAAAGAAATAGTTATTTCATTAAGACCTTTTGATATAAATTTTATAAAGTTAATATCACATGTTTTTTCCTTATAACTATACAAATTTTTTAAACTTCTATAATAATAAGAACTTATAAATTCTTCTAATATAGAAGAAGCAAAAGTATCTAAAATAGCTTTACATAAATAGTCGTTATTTTTTAAAAAAGCCTCTAAATCCTCAATTATTTTTCTAAAATCATCATTTTTATTTGATTCAATTTTCATCTCATAAAAGATAGAAAAAATAAGATCATATATACTTTGATAATGATAATAAAAAGTTTGTCTTTTCATTTTTAATTTATCGCAAAGCATGATAACACTAATATCTTCTATTGGATAAATTTTTAATAATTCTAAAAAGGAATCTTGTATCTTTTTTTCACTTTTACTCATTTGCGGCTCCTTTTTAAGAAATTAAATATTTGTTTACGATATGTACTAATTGCAAAAGTTATAGTCATTAAACCAAGGGCTACAAAAATCAAAATAGTTAAAGTATAGCCATAACTCGGATCAATTAATGGTCTTATATTAAGTAAATTAAATTTAGTATAAATAGAAATCAAAAACATGAAAGCAACTGAAAAAGCACTTCCTATTAATATAATCGTACGATAAAGATTAAATTTATAACATGTTTGAACTAAAACAAAGAACGATGTAATAGAAATAAAGTATACTGAGATAGTTATAATATCAGGAATAGAATTAACACCATAGTTTCTATAAGAATAAATAAATAATCCCATAATTAAACCAGAAATTATACAACCGTTAGGGATTGCTTTTTTAAAAATATTCCCTAAGAAATTACCTTCTAATTTTTCGTTATTAGGCTCTAAAGCCAATAAGAATGCAGAAATTCCAATAGTTACAATTTCCCAAGAATAGAAATTATTAGGAACAAAAGGCCATGAGACAGGTTCATATACTTGAGCTAACGTTACAATGCTATATAAAATAAAGAATATATTTAAAGTAATACTAAATATAGTTTTTGTTAAAAATAAAGAACATGTTCTTTGAAGATTATTAATAACTCTTCTTCCTTGAGCAACAATTTCAGGCAACGATTCAAAATCATTATTAGTAAGAACTAAGTTGGCTATATCTCTAGCAGCTCTACATCCGCTTTTAACACTTATTGAAACATCTGCACTTTTCATAGCTAAAATATCATTAATTCCATCACCAAACATCGCTACATTTTGTTTATTATCACGTAAAGATTTTACTATGACTTCTTTTTGTTCAGGTGTAACTCTTCCAAAAGCATTATATTTTGTCGCAACTTCTTTCACTTCTTCTAAAGACATTCCTTCTAAAGAAATATATTTATCAGCATTTTTAATACCAACTTGTTCAGCAATTCTACTAACTGTTAAAGGATTATCTCCACTTATAACTTTTATATTAACATCATTTTTAATAAACCAAGAGATAGTTTCTTTTGCCTTGTCTCTTATTCTATCTTGAATAATAACTAAACCAATTGGAGTAATCTTATTAGGTAATTTATCATTAACAATTCCTTTATTAGATTGACCAATAACTAGTACTCTAAATCCTTCTTCACTATATTTATCGATTTTAGTTTTTAGACCTCTATCATTTACTAAATCAAAAAATCCATAAGCACCATAAACAATAGTTCCAACATCTTCTAAGGTTGCAGCAGAATATTTAATCGAACTATCAAAAGGTATTTGATTTATAGCTCTAAATATTTCTTTTCTTCCACAATAATCTTCTAATGCAATAGCAGTAAAATTATCATCTTGTGTAGCATATAAAACTG
Organism: uncultured Bacilli bacterium; assembly: GCA_934168325.1. Classification (GTDB taxonomy): domain Bacteria; phylum Bacillota_I; class Bacilli_A; order RFN20; family CAG-826; genus Onthovivens. The sequence goes on along the minus strand of CAKPNG010000007.1, from coordinate 45,875 downwards.
AAGAAATATATGCTTCAATTTTTCCTTTTATATATTTTTTCTCATTTAATATTTCTATATTATATACAGCCATAGAACCATCAGTAATAGTTCCTGTTTTGTCAATACAAAGAGTATCGACTCTAGCTAATGTCTCTGTAGAATATAAATCTCTAACAAGAACATTTTTCTTACTTAATTCAATTGTTCCTACAGCTAAACTAGTTGATGCTAATAAATACATTCCAGAAGGAATCATAGAAATAAGGCTTCCTGCCATTTGGCCAACGTTATCAACAAACGCTTCCCAAGAAGAAAAAGCAGCTTCCATAATTCCTTTTTCTATTAAAACAACAAGGCCAATTAATATAACGATAAAAGAAATAATTTTAAATAAATAGTTGAGTTTAGAATAGATTTGCGATTTTGGACGCTTATATTCTTTTGATTTCGATTGTAATTCTTGTATATAATTTTGTGCTCCAACTCGCTCTACTCGTGCTCTTATTTCTCCATTAGTAACATATGTTCCACTATAAATCATATTCCCTGCAATCTTTTTAACAGGTATGGATTCTCCCGTAATTAATGATTCATTAAGTGAGGCTTTTCCAGTTAAAATGATTGCATCACAAGGAACATTGTCATCGCTTTTTAAAATAAGAACATCATCTAAAACAATATTTTCAGGATCTATTGATTTTATTTTACCTTCTCTAATTACATTTACTTTACTTTTATTTGTCAACGATAAACGATCAACCATTCTTTTTGCTCGAATATCTTGCATCAATCCAATTGTAGTATTTCCAATTAAAATAATTAAAAATACACAGCTAGTCCATAATCCTGCCGCAATTAAAATAACACCTATTACAATTAATAAAATATTAAAAAATGTAAAAACATTTTTAATTATAATATCAAGATAACTTCTATTAACCTTAACAGTTGTATTATTAGTAAGATTTTGAGAATTTCTATAATTAACTTGATAAGTTGATAATCCAAAATCATTTCTTGATAAAAATCTTTTTACGCCTTCTGTTGGATTATTTACATTAACATCTTTATGCTTCTTAAACATTATTCACTCCTTAAAGCAATAACTGGATCTTTTTTAGCTGCAACTCTAGCAGGTATTAAACCACTAAAGAAAGTTAATAATATAGAAATAATAATTAAAATTAGTGCATGTAATGGATTTAAAGAAGCAATGCCTCCTAAATTATATTCAGGATAAATATTATTTAATATTTGATTAATTGGGAAACATACTATATAAGCAAATAAACATCCTATTACCCCAGCTAAACCGCCAATTATACAACTTTCAGCTTCAAATAATCGTCCTACATCTTTTTTTCTAGCACCAACTGCTCTTAATATACCTATTTCTTTAGTTCTTTCTATAACAGAAACATAGGTAATAATACCAGTCATAACGCAACTAACTAATAACGAAATTGATGCAAATATAATTAAAACTATAGAAATGACATTGATCATTTGACCTAGGCCATTGGTAAATTCTCCAGCAATATCAGTATAATAAACTTGTTCTTGTTCATTACTTGCGTGATGAGGATCATCTTTTTTAATTTCGTTATAATTATCTAAAGCAGATAATAATTTGCTTTTACTAGATAAATCTTTAGGAAAAACAATAATAGATTGAATTGAACTGTAAGTATTTATATAGCCAAATAAACTAATTAATGTATCATAAGCTCTTGTAACCTCTTCTTCACTAGCAGTATCAGTAAATCCTGCTTTAATAATATTAAATAATTTTTGCATATATAACATATTATTAAGTCCATTATTCATTAATGATTCTTGAACAATATTTACACCTAAATTACTAGCAACATTTAAAAACGAAGTAACTCCATTAGTATAATAAGCAATACCACTACTATCATAAGCGTAGAATGTAAAATATTTATTAATAATAGAATTAATTTCTTTATATGCTCCTGTAGCGTCATTCATACTTTTTAAATTATTAAATAAATTAGTTAAATCATTAATAACATCATCAATAACATATTTATCATTTGTAGTAGGATTCACTTTATTAAAAGAATAATTTTTTGAAAAATTATTGGCGATTGGGGCGTTTTTATTTTCATTAGTTAACTTTTCTTGTAATTTAGTAGTATAACAAAGTCCACTCGCCATCATTTGAATTGTACTATTTTTACTTGGTCTTAATACTCCAGTAATTTTAAGTTCCATTCCTAAAGAATTGTCAATGAACATATCTTTATAATCTTTAGTTGCTTTGTATGTATATACGCTTCTATTATGATTATAATTATCTTTAGTTACACTACTTACAGTCTTTGCTTCTTTATAAAATTCTTCATTAGAAAATATTTTAAATTTCTTATTATATAAATCACTAAATTTAATTGGTTCCATATTTTTAGGATCTACATCCTCACCATAAAATCCCAATTCTTTAAGAGTAGTAGGTGAAATTCTATTATATTGATCAATTACTAACACTAATTCATTTTCATTTTGTGGGAAAGTTCCATCAATTAAATCATAAGTTTCAGTGATATATTTTTCTTCACCATATAAAACATGAAATAAAGTAGTTGGAACTCCAGTTACACTATTAAGCATTGAGCCAAACGATATATTAGTTTTATTGTTTACAATCTTATAACTTCCATCAGGAAAATCAGTCATTAAATTAAAAGAATAACTATTTCCATAACTTATAATATAATCATTAAGATACTTCTTATCATCTCTTAAATATTTTAAATAATTTAAATATTTTTCATTAAAATTATTATATTTATAAGTAACATTAGTTGTATTACTTATATAAGGATAAACAAGATTTGTATCTCCAAATTTAGGAGGTAATTTAATAGAATCATCTTGAGTATATTTAGCAGTATAAGCAGAAATATTAACAGGCATCATTGATGCAGTTTGACTTTCAATTCTTTCTATATAATTAGAAAAACCATTTGATAAAGCTAAAACAAGAGCAACGCCAATAATGCCAAAACTAGAAGCAACACTAGTTAAAATAGTTCTTCCTTTTTTAGTTAATAAATTCTTTAAAGAAATTTTTAGAGCAGTAAAAAAGCCCATTGAAGTCTTTTCTTTTTTATTTTCTATTTTATTTTCTGCTATATCCTTATATATATAAGGCTTACTATCGCTTTCAATTTCGCCATCTTTTATACGAATAATTCTAGTTGCATATTTATCAGCTAAGTCTTGATTATGAGTAACCATAATTACTAGTTTAGTTTTAGAAATCTCTTTCAATAAATCCATAACTTGAACAGATGTTACACTATCAAGAGCACCTGTAGGTTCATCTGCTAAAATAATTTCAGGATCATTTACTAAAGCTCGAGCAATAGCTACTCTTTGCATTTGACCACCAGAAAGTTGATTAGGTTTTTTATTATAAATATTTTCTAACCCTACAGTAGCTAACGCTTTTTTAGCTTTTTCTAATCTTTCTTTTTTATCGACTCCATCAAGAGTTAAAGATAATTCAACGTTTTCTAATAAAGATAAATGAGGAATTAAATTATAACTTTGAAATATAAAACCAATTCTTTTATTACGATAATTATCCCAATCTTTATCAGTATAATTTTTAGTAGATACGCCTTCAATTTGAAGATCTCCACTGCTATATTTATCTAAACCACCAATGATATTTAATAAGGTAGTTTTACCACATCCACTAGCACCTAAAATAGCACAAAACTCGCCCTTTTTAGGAAAGGAAATATTAATATTTTTTAAAGCAGGAAATAGTGTTTTATCTACTTCGTAATTTTTACAAATATTGATTAAACTTAACATATATACCTCGTAAAAAGTATACAATAATTGAATATTTTTACATAGTAAAATTATCTAATTTTTTGAAAAAATTTATTCATTAAATTATTTATCTCATTATTTAAAATGTTGTGCTTTATTGATATTCCATTATCAAATAAATAATCAGATAAATAAGTTAAACTTAATTCATTAAATTTTGAATCAACTCCATAAACAATTTCTTTAATTCTTGATTGAAGAATTGCACTACTGCACATTAAACAAGGCTCCATAGTGACATAGATTTTGTAATCATTTAATCTCCACGAATTAGTAACTTTAACTGCTTCTTTTATCGCTAATATTTCAGCATGAGCTGTTACATCATTTAATTTCTCTTTTTGATTATGTGCTTTAGAAATAATGTTATAGTCTTTATCAACTATAACTGCTCCAACAGGAATTTCTCCTTCTAAAAAAGCTAGGTGAGCTTCTTCAATTGCAATTAACATTATTTCTTCATCTTTATTCATAAATACTATTTTATTATAAAATAAAACCATCGCACAAATTAATACATTTCTTAAGGCTGCTATGTTCCCATCCTGACCTGGTTCGAAAGATTAACTCGCGATGGCTCTATTATTATACATTATTTTTTGATAGGTTTAAGTATTTTTATTCCACCCATATAAGGTTGTAACACTTCTGGGATTAAAACACTGCCATCTTCTTGTTGGTATTGCTCTAATAAAGCAGGAAAAACACGGCTTGTTGCTAATCCTGATCCATTTAATGTATGGCAGAAATGCATTTTTCCATTTTTATCTTTGTAACGGATTTTACCTCTACGAGCTTGATAATCACGTGCATTAGATACACTAGAAACTTCTTTATAAATATCAAGTGATGGTAAATAAACTTCTAAGTCATAAGTTCTAGCCATTGAATGAGAACAATCAGCAGCTGCTAATTTAGAAATACGATAATGTAATCCAAGTCCTTCTAATAAAGCTTTAGCTTTTCCTAATAATTCTTCAAAAGCTCTATCGCTATCATTATCTTCAGTATATTCAACCATTTCTACTTTATTAAATTGATATCCACGAATCATGCCTCTTTCTTCGCTACGATAACTTCCAGCTTCTTTTCTATAGCAAGGAGTGTAGGCAAAATATTTTTTAGGTAATTCCTCATCTGATAAAACTTCATCTCTATGTAAATTTACTAATGCAGTTTCAGCAGTTGGTAATAAGAATTTTTTAGGTGTAACATCACTAATTTCAAATACATCTTGTTCAAATTTAGGGAATTGCCCAGCTGTAAATCCACTTTCGTAATTTAATAAATGAGGAGGCATAATGAATTTGAATCCATCTTTTAAATGATTAGCGATAAAATAATTAATTAATGCCCATTCAAGTAATGCACCTTTATCAGTATAAATCCAAGTGCCATGTCCACTAATTTTTGCAGCTCGATTATAATCAATTAATCCTAAAGATTCTGCTAATTCAACATGGTTTTTAATTTTAAAATTAAATTTTGGTTGTTCTTTATAAAAATAGATTGGTTTATTATTTTCTTTTCCTCCAGGAAGAAGATCTTCATCTGGTAAATTAGGTAAAGCAAAAGCGATTTTATTAATTTTTTCTTCAAGTTCAGCTAAACGAGTTTCGCTATCTTTATTTTGTTCGCCTAATTCCTTAACTTGTTTAAATATAGAAGCAACATCTCCGCCTTCTTTTTTTACTTGAGGAACTGATTTAGATAATTTATTTTGAAGTGCTTTATTTGATTCAACTTCAACAATTAATTTCTTCTTTTCTTTGATAAGGCTTACTAATTCGTTTAAGTCTACATCATATTCTTTTCTTCTTAATAATTCTTGAACATGCTCTGTGTGTTCAACTACATAGTTCAAATCTAACATAAATTTCTCCTTTTTTATTCGACTTCTAGAGGGTTTTCACTAGAATTATCGGCATTTTCATTATTTTCAGGTGTATCATCATCTATAGTGTGAGGAATAATAGTGAAGCCAGATACTAATTCATTTTCTCTTAAATTAATAACTTTTACACCTTGAGAATTTCTACCACATTCTCTAACTTGATCAAGCGGAGTTCTAATAACTGTACCAGCATTAGTGATAACAACAACGTCTTCATCACCTTTAACGATGTTCATACCAACCAATAAGCCAGTCTTATCGGTTGTTTTGATAGTAATAACACCACCAGCTCCACGTTTTGTTTGTCTATAATCTTCTAATGGTGATAATTTTCCTAAGCCGTTTTCACTTAAAACAAATACTTTATCGCCACTAAGAGAAGTAGATAAGGCAACAACTTCACCACCTTTAGTGTTAATACCTTTAACACCAGCAGCAGTTCTACCCATTGCTCTAACATCGTCTTCTTTAAATAAGCAAAGCATTCCTTTATTTGTTGCTAAAGCAATTAAAGCATCGCCATCAGTAACACAAACATTTAATAAACTATCGTCTTCTTTAAATGTAATAGCATATTTACCATTTGCATTAATACGTTGGAATTCTTCTAATTTAGTACGTTTTACGATACCTTTTTTAGTTGCAAAGAATAAATATTTTTCATTATATTCATCACAATCGATTAAAGATACGACTCTTTCATCTTTTTCTAAATCAATTAAATTACCAACAGGTATACCTTTTCCTTGTCTAGAAGCAGCTAAAATTTCATGACCTCTTCTTCTATAAACTCTACCTTTACTAGTAAAGAATAAGATATCTGTATGAGTTTTGCTTGAAACCATTAATTTAACTTCGTCATCTTCATATACTGTCATACCTTTAACGCCAGTACCACCACGATTTTGTGCTCTAAATTCATCGTTAGACATACGTTTGATATAACCTTTTTCAGTTAAAGTAATAACAATATCTTCTTCAGGAATTAAATCTTCATCATCTAAAGAAGTAATTTCAGTACTGATAACACTTCTTCTATCATCACCATACTTCTTTTTAATTTCTTCTAATTCTTTAATAACTTCAGCTAATAAATTTTCATAACTTGAAAGAATCATAGTGTAACGATTGATATTATTAATTAATAATTCTTTTTCATCTAATAATTTCTGAGTTTCTAGACCAGTTAATCTACCTAAAGTCATCGCAACAACAGCTTTAGCTTGAGGTTCACTTAAACCAAATTTTTCCATTAAATTATTAGAAAAATCTTGGGGATTAGCAGAGTTTTTTGCTAAATGAACGACTTCATCAATATTATCATGAACTTTTAAAAGTCCTTCAACGATATGTTTTCTATCTTCATCTTTCTTCTTTAAAAATTTAATTTTTCTTTCTTCAACATTAATTTGATGGTCTAAATAATCACTAATTAATTCTTTAAGTGATAAGACTTTTGGTGCACCATTTGTAATACATAAATTAATAACACCATAAGAAACTTCTAATTGGGTATTTTTAAATAATTGATTCAAAATGACTTGAGGAACTACATCTCTACGACATTCTATTTCAATATTAACATTTCCTTTTGAATAATCTTTTATAGATGTAATACCTTCAATTACTTTATCACGAGCAAGTTCTCCAATTTTACTAACTAAAGCAGCTTTATTAACTTGGTAAGGAATTTCACTAATAATAATTTTACCTTTACCATTGCTCATTTCTTGAATTTCAGTTTTAGCTCTTAATCTAAACGTACCTCTACCTTTTTCATAAGCATCACGTACACCACCTAAGCCATAAATAATTCCGCCAGTAGGAAAATCAGGTCCTTTAACTATTTTCATTAATTCTTCAACAGAAATATCTCTATTTTTACTAAAAGCTATGATTCCATCGATAATTTCTCTTAAATTATGTGGTGGCATTTTAGTGGCCATACCAACAGCAATACCATCACTTCCATTAATTAATAAATTAGGAATTTTAGAAGGTAAAACTTCTGGTTCTTCTAATGAACCATCATAATTTGGTACAAAATTAACTGTATCTAAATTAATATCTCTAACCATTTCTGAAGCAATTTTGCTCATTCTACATTCGGTATAACGCATAGCAGCAGCTTCGTCCCCATCCATAGAACCAAAATTACCATGTCCATCAGCTAAAATATAACGCATTGAGAAAGGTTGAGCTAGTCTAACAATTGTATTATAAATTGCAGCATCACCATGAGGATGATATTTTCCCATGACTTCACCAACAATTCTTGCTGATTTTACAAATGGTTTGTCGCTAGTATAACCAGCATCATACATACCATAAATACATCTTCTATGGACTGGTTTTAATCCATCTCTAACATCTGGAATAGCTCTAGATACAATAACAGACATTGCATAATCTAAGAAGCTATTTTGAACTTCAGTAGATATTTCAGTATCTTTTAAAGAAGGTACAATTCCAGCTTCATAAGAGGCATTTTCTTGTTTTAATTTTTCTTCTTCAGTTAATATTTCTTCATTTTTAATATCTTCACTCATATTTAGCCTCCTTAAATATCAAGATTTTTAACAAATTTAGCATTCTTTTCAATAAATTCACTACGTGGAGCAACTTCTTCACCCATTAAATCACTAAATACTTGGTCCGCTAACATCGCATCATCAACTGTAACTCTAAGCATTTTACGTTTTGTAGGATCCATTGTAGTTTCTTCTAATTGATCAGCATCCATTTCACCAAGTCCTTTATATCTTTGATAAGGATAACCAGGCTTTAATTCAAGTTTAGATCTAACTACTTCAAGTTGTTCATCACTATAGCAATAATATGCTTGTCCTTTATATTCAACTTTATATAAAGGAGGTTGGGCAATATAAATATAGCCGTGATCAATTAAAGGTTTCATAAATCTATGGAAGAATGTTAATAATAAAATTCTAATATGAGAACCATCAACATCAGCATCGGTCATGATAACGATTTTATGATATCTAATTTTAGCAATATCAAAATCTTCACCAAATCCAGCTCCAATTGCAGCAATCATATTGCCGATTTCAGCATTATCATAAATTCTATGAATTTGAGCTTTTTGGACATTTAAAATCTTACCTCTTAAAGGTAAAATTGCTTGAGTTCTACTATCTCTACCGGCTTTAGCACTACCACCAGCAGAATTTCCTTCAACAATAAATAATTCACATTCTTCTGGATTATTTGAACTACAATCAGCTAATTTTCCAGGTAAAGTATTGATTTCTAAAACATTTTTACGACGAATATTATCTTTAGCAGCTCTAGCAGCAAGTCTAGCTTCATAAGCACTCTTGATTTTATTCATAATAATAGTAGCAATCGGTTTATTTTCTAATAAGAATTTTTCTAATTTTTCGCCAACAACATTACTAACTAATTTTTTAACTTCAAGATTACCTAATTTACCTTTTGTTTGACCTTCATATTGTGGGTTAGGGTGTTTAACTGAAATAATAGCAGTTAAGCCTTCTTTACAATCATCAACAGTAATCTTTTCTTTATCGTTATCTTTTAAGAATTTATTATTACGAGCATAGTTATTAAATACACGAACAATTGCTAAATTAAAGCCGTCTTCATGCATACCACCATCACCAGTAGCAACATTATTACAATAACTATAAATTTTATCGTTATAAGAACTTGTATATTGCATAGCGACTTCAACATAAATTAATTCTTTATTGTCGTTTTCAATAAATTCTTGAGCACCATCACAATAAATTACATCTTCAAATAATTTATTAGCATCTTTATTTAAGAATTGAACGTATTCTTTAATACCACCTTCATAGCAATAAGATACATCAACTTGAGGACTTACTCTTAAATCATGTAAATTAATTCTTACACCTTTATTTAAGAAAGCCATTTGTCTTAATCTATTATTTACAATATCAAAATTAAAGACTGTAGTTTCTTTAAAGATTTTAGGATCTGGTTTAAATGTAACAAAAGTACCAGTATCATCGCATTTATCAACTATTTTTAATCTATCAACAGCGTGTCCGCCATTTTCAAATCTTATATAATAAACATTTCCATCACGGTGAACATAAATATCTACAAAACTACTTAAAGCGTTAACAACACTAGCACCAACGCCATGTAATCCACCGGATACTTTATATCCTCCACCACCGAATTTACCACCAGCATGAAGTACAGTATAAACAGTTTCAACAGCACTTAATCCGGTTTTTTCAACTACATCGCAAGGAATACCACGTCCATTATCTTTAACAGTGATAGAATTATCAGGATTAATAGAAACATCGATTTCATTACAGTATCCAGCTAAAGCTTCGTCAATTCCATTATCAACAATTTCCCATACTAAATGATGTAAACCAGTGCTACTAGTAGAGCCAATATACATACCAGGTCTTTTTCTAACGGCATCAAGACCATCTAATACAGTAATATCTTTACCTGTATAGTCTTCTTTAGCTTTTTCTAATTCTTTTTCATCAATTCCAGTAATAATTGTATCTGAAAGATTTTCATCTACATTCTTTTCTTGTTCACTGAAACCTTCTTTTTCATCAATTAATTGACTTTCAAGAGTTTCTTCTTCATTAATTTCTTCATCTTTCTTTTTTTCTTCTGCCATCATTAATCCTCCGATAAAATTACTTGATTATCTTTTACTTCATAAGCATTAGATAAATTTATATTTCCTGTACCAGTAATAAATACTTGTTCAAATTCATTTAAATATTTAATAAGCAATTGTTCATGATTCTTGTCCAATTCACTTAATACATCATCTAATATAACAACAGGTTTTGAATCGTTATCGCTTTTTAAATAGTAAGTTGATAATTTTAAAGCTAAAATAACCATTCTATTTTCACCTTGAGAGCCAAATTTTGATATATCCTTATCATCTACTTCAATATCAAAATCTTCTTTGTGTACGCCTTTTGTAGTGATTTTTTTATTAAGATCTTCTTTATAAGATAAATTGTATAATTTAAGTGCTTCTTTTTTATAATCTTCTAAATTATCAACAAAAGGTTTATAAATAATTTTGATATTTTTTGACTTATTATTAATCTTTTCATAAGTTACACTTATTAATTCATTTAATTTATCTATATATTTTTTTCGATAATTATAAATAATGTAAGAATAATCAATTAATTGATAAGTTAATGCTTTTATTAAATTTATATCAATACTTTCTTTTTTTAATTCATCATTACGACTTTTTAAGACTTTTTCATAATTAGATAAAGCATTACGATATTCGTTATTTATTCTAGAAATTAATAAATTTAAGAAATATCTTCTTTCGCTAGGAGATTCTTTCATTAAATTAACATCGTTAGGAGTAAATACGATTGTATTAAAATATTTTAATAATTCACTTATTTTAAATATTTTTGAATTATCAATGTTTATTTTTTTACCATCTTTATCTAAATAAATACTTATTTTATTAGTTTTATTTGAATTTTTAATAATCCCTTTAACTAATAAATAATTTTCATTAATTTTAATTAAATCTAAAATTGTATTCGTTCTAAAGCTTCTTCCGTAAGATAAAAAATTTATTGCTTCTACAATATTTGTTTTACCACTACCATTATTTCCAAAAATATAATTAATTCCTTTTTTAAAAGATAAAGATAATTCTTTATAATTGCGAAAATTAATTAAATCAATACTTTCAAGAATCATTTACTTATTTCAAAAAACAGTGAGTTATTAATATTAACTATGTCTTTATCTCTAAGTTTTTTTCCACGTTGAGTAGTGAGTTCATTATTAACATAAATTTTATTAGTCATAATAAATTGTTTAGCTTCACCGCCGTTAGTTATTACATCAGCAAATTTTAAAAATTGACCTAATGTAATGTATTCAGTAGAAATTTTCACTATTTTTACATTTTCTTTAGACATAAAATAACTCCTTTAATATTATATATTAAAGGAAGTATATTTTAAAGACTTTTTGCTTATTTAAAATGCTTAATATGTTCTAACTGGGGTAATTAATTGAATTACAGAATTATCGTTTTTATTTAAGATTGTAAATGGTTTCATTTCACCTAAGAAATTGATAGTAACATCTTCGCAATTTAAAGCTTTAATAGCGCTCTTAACATATTCATTATTAAAGGATATTTCTAATCTATCGCCTTTAAATTTAAAATTACTTATATTTTCAACACCACTACCAATTTGTTGAGATTTAGAACTAACTTCGACTTTATTTTCACTCATTGTTAATTTAACAATAAATTCGCGATCGCTTGAGAATAAAGAGACTCTTTCCATAGCACTAACTAATTCATTGCTATTAACTTCTAAAGAGTAATAGAAAACCTTAGGAATAATATTTCTAGTATTTGGATAATCTCCAACAATTAAAGTAGATTGAATTAGTGTATTATCTAAGCAGAATAAGACTTTTTTATCACTAATATAAAATTCTATAGCATTTTCGGTAGAAATTGTTCTTAAAACTTCTTGTAATGTTTTACCTGGAATATTAGCATTTAATTTCTCATTAACTGTTACATCTAATTCTTTTCTAGCTAATCTAGCACCATCAGTTGCTGTAAATATTAATTTAGAAGTATCACTTTCAATATTTACTGCAGTTAATTGAGGTCTATTATCTTTTTGAGAAACAGCAAAAGATACTTGATTAATAGTTTCAGAGAAAGTTTTTGTTAATAAGGTAATATGAGCTCCAACTTCTTCGAAATCTATATCTTTAAATTCTTCTAATCTAATACCATTTAATTTAAAATTTGATTTATCATTTTCAATTCTTACGATAGAGTCATCAATTACTTCAAAAGATACTTCATCTCCATCTATTCTTTTAATGATTTCTGTTAATAAAAAAGAATTAACTAAAATACCACCATAAACCATATCTCTAATAATTTGCTTATCATTTACTATGATTGGTAAATAGTGCTTTATTGATATAGTTCCATTAGTTCCTGTTATATATAAGCCTTTATCGACTAATTCTAATTTTAAATTGCATAATATTGGATCGGTACTCTTTTGAGGACTTACTCTACTAGCAATAAGAAGTGCTTTTAGAAAATTATCTCTTACAATTTTAAATTTCATAATTCGTTCCTTTCTTTTTATTTATTTATAATAGATATATATAATAATATTAATAATGACTGTGGAAATGTGGATAACTACCTATTTTTTACAAAAAGTATCGATTCCATCATGATAATTGCTTTTTTAATTTGTTGATAACTGTTAACATTTTTTCATCAGTTTTCAACATTTTCTCTACTTTATTCACACTATACATAATTGTTGCGTGATCTCTATTAGAAAATAATTCTCCAATTCTAACAAAAGATACATCTAACATTGTTCTAATAAGGTATATAGCAACGTGTCTAGCAGTAGCTACTTGACTTGTTTTTAATTTACCAGTAATTTGAGAAACGCTAACACTATAATAACTACTTACTGCGTTTAATATTTTTTGCTCACTAATTTTTGATTTATTTTTCTTTGTATCTATTAAAGAAGATAAAGCGTCGTTAGTTATATCCATATCTATATGATTAACGTGATTAATTGACGAATAAAATATTAATCTATTTAAAGCACCTTCTAAATTTCTAATACTGTTTTTGAAGTTAAAAGCAACAAATTTAATAACTTCTTCATCAAAATTCTCGATAGATAAGCCTGAATTAACAATTTTTTTCTTTAAAATCTCTTCACAAAGCTCAGGTGTAGGAGTTTGTATTGATATTGTTAAACCTCTTAAAAAACGAGTAACTAATCTATTATCAAGTCCGTTTAGCTCATTAGGTAAACGATCACAAGTTAAAACTATTTGCTTATTAGCTTTAACTAAAGACTCAAAAACGCTAAAGAAAAACTCTTCAGTTTTTGTTTTATTTTGTAACATTTGAATATCATCTATTAATAAAATATCAAAACTTAAAATATAATCTTTTAAATTATCTTCAGTTTTTTCGCCATTAACATATTTAATATATTCATCAATAAATTCTTGGGATGAACAGAACAAGATTTTCTTTATTGGAGTTCTTTCTTTTATATAGTTTCCTATAGCGTTTAATAAATGTGTTTTTCCGAGTCCAGATTGACTATAAATGAATAGTGGATTATAGTCGGTCCCTGGTGCACTTGCGATATACAAAGCTGCTGTATAAGCTTCTTGGTTAGTAGAACCAACAACGTAATTATCAAAATTATATGTAGGTTCTAGATAGTTATTTTCAAAAAAATGAGGTTTTTTAATTAAATCTTTATTTTTTCCTTCTTCTTTTTTTAAATTTTCTTCAATATCATAAACAAGTTTAAAATTTGTTCCACTGACATTATTTACTATATCTAAAAGTGTGTCGTTATACTTTGTTTGAAGAATATTTACAGATAACGTATTAGCACAACTAATAATCATTTTATCATTATCTATTTTAAAAATATATGTATCTTTGAAAAACGCGTCATAAACACGATCTTCGTTTAATGTAACTCTAATTTTCTCTAAAATTCTTTTCCAAAGCAAATTTACTTCACTAACACTCGACAAATCCATAATAAATACCTTCTATATTTTACTAGTTATAAATAAATTTATAAAGCAGAAAAGAGGAAATGTTAAGTTTTCCACATTTTAATTCTAAAAACATACGATATGATGGTAAAAATAGGTTATCCGCAACTTAAAAATGTTGATAAATGTGGAAAGATTTCCACATATTGAACGAAAATGTGAATAAATATTAAGTTTTCCACATTTCCACAATAATCAAGACACAAAAAATAACGATATAATCGAATAAATATTAAGTTTTCCACATTTTTAAAAATATGAATTCCACACGCTGTTAAATGTTAATAACTCTGTTGATAAAAATTTTATTAAAAATTATTCTTAAAAAGATAAATGTTTGACTTATATGTATAAATACATATATAATTTTCTTTGCTTATTATTAGGAGGATTATACATATGAAAAGAACATATCAACCAAGCAAATTACATTACGCAAGAGTAAGTGGATTTAGAGCAAGAATGGCTACACCTACAGGAAGAAAAATTTTAGCAAATAGAAGAGCAAAAGGTAGAAAAGTCTTAGTTGGCTAGTTAATGAAAAAAGTAAATACAGTTAAAAAATATCGAGAGTTTAAAGAAATATTAAAAATAAGACATTTTTATAAAAACGAATTATTTTGTGTTTATTTTAGAGAAAATGATTTTGGCTATACTAGAGTCGGATTATTAATTACAAAAAGAAATGGTATAGCTGTTATTAGAAACAAAATTAAAAGACAAGTTAGAAGTGTTGTTGATGGCGTGTTTGATTTTAAAAAGAATTTAGATGTTATTATTGTAATAAATAAAAAATACGACCCAAACGAATATATTAAAAATAAAGAAAAACTTGAAGAACTACTTCTACTCTTGTTAGGAGAAAATAATGAAAGAGAAAAGTAACAAAAAGAAAATTTTTGGAATTGCTGGCTTATTTGGGTTTTTGACTCTTATATTATCTAGTTGTAATAGTTTTTGTAGTGCATTAGATAGTGCAACCTATCGTTATGCCTATGACCCAGTTAATACACAATTTTTTGATAGCAAAGAAAAAGCTAACACCTATGTTTATAACGCTTTAACTAATTCAGGTAAAAAAGAAGTTTATTTAAGTGATAAAGTAACTAAAGTTACTACTGATAACGTCGCTGATATAAAAGTTAAAGTTTTTAATAGTGCAACAAACACTTTAGAAGAAAAAAATATTATTGAAGAAAATAATTCATTTTTTACATTATCAGGAGTCGCAACAGATAGTTTATATTATTTAAGAAGTGCAACTATTACTACTTATACATACACAGTTGATAAGGAAGAAAAAAAGAATTGGACTGCTTCTTATACTACAATTAGTAAAAATTCATTTATAAGTAGCGTTGATACAACTGCTAAAACTAATGGTGTATCTTTACCTGCAAATGAATATTGGAACGAATTAGATAAAAAAGTAATCGATTATATGTACGAAAAAGCAAAAGATTACTTACCTACTATATCTTATAATTCAACTTTTGAATTATTTTATGGATATACTAGTAATGAATATGATGATTATAAAGCTAATCCAACAAAAGAAAAAGAAAACATCTTATTAAACGGTGGTGAATATTCAATTGGTGGCACTACAACTAAAGTTTTGGGAAGAAATAATGCTTTATTTACAAAATATGGCAAATATAAATTTGTTACACCTGAAACTGAAAAGAAAGTAGAAATGAGTCAAGGTGATTATTGGACTAATATTCAAAATTGGAACAATCAAATATTAAAAGAAAAGAATCTTGGCGATGGATATGGAATTAGTAATGACTATTTATCTTTATATCAATCTGCATTAAATACAAAACTTACTACTTTAAAGAGCTGCTTCACTATTGATGATGGATATTACGGACATTTAAACGATGATCCTTTATCAGATACAGTTCAATTTACAAATAAATCAAGTTGGAAAGATGCTTGGAGTCATGGCTGGATTGAAGGATTACTTGTTTATCCAGTTGCTTATATGACTGAGTACTTCTCTCATGCGTTTGGAATGAATGGTTGGGGACAAATTTCATCTGTTTTACTTGTTACAGTTATTGTTAGAGGTATATTTATGTTGATATCATTTAAATCAACATTATCTCAACAAAAAATGCAATATTTACAACCTGAAATTGCTAAATTACAAGAAAAATATCCAAATAGCAATACAAATGAATACGAAAAACAAAGATTAGCTCAAGCTCAAATGAACCTTTATAAACGTTATAAGATTCATCCTTTTGGATCAATTTTAATAATGATTGTCCAATTCCCTGTATTTATTGCTGTTTGGAACGGTTTAGGAGCTGCAGCTAGTTTATCTAGAGATGCTGTTTTAGGTCTTAGATTAAGCGATACTATTTCAAGTGTCTTATTTAGTTGGAGCAATTGGCCAGGACTTCAATGTTGGACTGCTTTAATATTGATTATATTAATGTCTGGCACACAAATTTTATCTATGCAATTACCTCAATGGTTAAGTAAAAAACGTATGAAAAATGTTGCAAAAATGCATAAAAATCCTGCAGCTAACAATTCTCAAAAACAAATGAAAGTTGTTTCTTGGGTTATGACCGGATTTATTATAATTATGGGCTTCACTCTCCCAGCTGCTATGGGTGTATATTGGTTCGCTGGTGCATTATTCTCAATGATTCAAACTTTAATTATGCACTTTGTTTTACAAAAGAAAGGTGGCCTTTCAAAAAAAGGAGATAAATAAAAATGAAAAAAATAACTGAAAGAACATTAGAAGACGCAATTAAAACAGCATGTAAAGAAATGGAATGTGAAGAATCTGAATTAATGTATTCTGTTTTAGAAGAAAAGAAAGGATTGTTCAAAAAAGCAATTATTGAAGTATACGAAGTTGCTGATGTAATTGAATATGCTGAAAATTATATTAAAAACGTCATTTCTTCTTTAGGTTTAGAAGTTTCTTTACAAACAGTTTATCGTGATGAAATCGCTAAAATCTTGATTGAAACTAATAAAAATAGCTTAATTATCGGACAAAACGGTTCTACACTTCAGTCTTTAAACGAATTAGTTAAATTAGCAGTTAATTCTAAATTTAAAAAGAAATTTAGAATCTTACTCGATATAAGCGATTATAAAGATAAAAAATATCGTAGATCAATTTCGATTGCTAAGAAAATTGCTAAAGAAGTATTAAAAACCCATGTTGATGTCAAATTAGATCCTATGACACCAGATGAAAGAAAGAAAGTACACACAGCTTTAGCTTCATTTAAAAATATTAAAACTGAATCTATTGGCGATGGTAAAGATAGAGCCATTGTCATTAAATATATAG
The DNA here is from genome assembly GCA_934168325.1 of uncultured Bacilli bacterium. Lineage (GTDB taxonomy): Bacteria > Bacillota_I > Bacilli_A > RFN20 > CAG-826 > Onthovivens. The sequence continues at coordinate 28,164 of CAKPNG010000007.1, read as the reverse complement.
GTAATGATAATAAACCTACTACTTCTACTCCAAAAGAAGAAAATACTGAAAACGAATAAATATGTTAGAAACTATCGTTGCTTTAGCTACTCCACCTTTAAGGAGTGCACTTGGTATTATTAGATTAAGCGGCAGCGATTGTTTCAAGATTGTCTCAAATTTTTATTCAAAAAATTTAGTTGGGCTTACTCAAAACTCATTATTACACGGATATATAAAAGATGGTGATAATGTTGTTGATGAGGTAGTCCTTCTTTTGTATAAAGGTCCTAGATCTTTTACAGGAGAAGATAGTGTTGAAATAATTTGCCATGGATCTCCGTTAATATTTAATAAAATTATATCTTTAGCTATAAAATTCGGTGCTAGGATGGCTGAAAGAGGAGAATATTCTTCCCGTGCTTTTTTAAATGGAAAATTAGATTTAATTCAAGCTGAGTCTATTAATGATTTAATTAACGCTGAAACTGAAGAAAGTAAAAACATGTCTATGATGTCTTTACAAGGAGAAACTTCAAAATTAGTTTTACCTATTAAAAAAGAAATTGGAGATATGTTAGCACATATTGAAGCTAATATCGACTATTCAGAATACACCGATATAGAAGATGTAAATTCTGAAGAAATAGTTGAGTTTTGCAATGATATTGAACAAAAAGTAGCAGTTTTAATAGCTAACGGTAGAAAAGGAAAAATTATTAAAGAAGGAATAAATGTTGTAATAGTAGGTAAGCCTAATGTTGGTAAATCTTCTATTTTTAACGCCTTACTTAAAGAAGATAAAGCTATTGTTAGTGATTATAAAGGAACTACTAGAGATGTTGTTGAAGGTAAAATTAATCTAAACGGTGTTTTAATTAATTTATTTGATACTGCTGGAATTCGTGATTCAAGTGATTATATTGAATCTCTTGGTATAAATAAAAGTAAAGAAATGCTTAAAAAAGCAGATATTATTTTAATGGTTTATGATAGTCCAATTCATACTGATGAAGATTTAGCAATATTAAATATCATAAAAGGCAAAAATATTATAGAAGTTTATAATAAAACCGATATTAATAAGTATGATAAAGATTTATTAACAGTAAGTGCGATTAGTAAAAACATTAATTCTCTTATTAATAAAATGTTAATAGTTTTAGATTTAAAAGAAGAAAATTATAAGACTCCTTCTTTAGCAAACGAAAGAGAAATTGGATTATTAGAAGCATGTTTAGAAGAAATAAACGAAGCAAAGAAATTAGCTATTGATGGTATTTCAATTGATTTAATTAGTGAACATATTAAAAATGCTTATTTAAAAATTTTAGCTTTAACGGGTGAAAATTACGATTTTGATATGGCAAAAGAGATTTTTTCTAGATTTTGTTTAGGTAAATAACATGATTTTTGATACACACATTCACCTTAACGATGAAGCTTTATTAAATGATGTAGATAAGTTAATAAAAAACGCACAAGAAAAAGGTGTTAATAAGTTTTTATGTGTAGGGTTTGATATAAATAGTAGTAAAAAAGCGATTGAATTAGCTAATAAATACGATTGTATATATGCAAGTGTAGGAATTATTCCAACTGAACATAAACAATATAACGAAAGTTCAATTAAAGAATTAGAAGAACTTCTTCTTACTTCAGATAAAATTGTAGCGATTGGAGAAATTGGTTTAGATTATTATTGGGAAAATGAACTAACTATTAAAGATAAACAAAAAGAAATGTTTATTAGACAAATTGAATTAGCTAATAAACATAATTTACCTATTTTGATACATTGTCGAGACGCAATTCAAGATACTTTTGATGTATTAAAAGAATATAAAGTTAATAATAAAGGTATAATGCATTGCTATAGTGGATCATTGGAATCAGCTAAAGAATTTATTAAATTAGGTTATAAAATTGCTTTTGGTGGTACATTAACATTTAAAAATTCTATTAAAAGTAAAGAAACTATAAAAGGAATACCATTAACTTCAATAGTTTTCGAAACAGATGCCCCATATTTAGCACCTACTCCTTATAGAGGAAAATTAAATATACCTGAATATATTTATGAAACTGTAAAATATGCTTCAAATTTATTAAATATAGATATAAATGAGTTAGAAAATATAACTTATAATAACTCATTAGAAATTTTAAAAATAAAATGAAAAGAAAGATAAATGCACTTATAGTTGTTGAAGGGAAAACCGATATAGATTTCTTATCTAGTTTTTTAGATACTGATTTTTATAGTGTTAATGGTAGTGCCATTAATAGCAAAGATATAGATTTTTTAAATAATGTATCTTTAACAAGGAAGATTATTGTTTTAACTGATCCTGATTATCCTGGTCAAAAAATAAGAGATACAATCAATAAAAATGTTAAAAATAACATTTATAATGCTTACGTAAGAAAAGAGTTTTCTATAAAAAATCATAAAGTTGGTGTCGCTGAATCCACTATCAATGAAGTTAATTACGCATTAGATAATTTAGTTGAATATAATGATGAAAATATAGAAAAATCAGATTTAAATTTAAATGATTTATATGAATTAGGTATAATTGGTAATGAAAATAGTTCTTTTTTAAGAGAAAAATTAGATAATTATTATCATTTAGGCCACTCTAATGGAAAACAATTATTAAATAAATTACGTTTTTTAGGTATTAATAAAAATAAATTGATGGAGATTTTAAAAAATGTTAAATGAAAAAGAAATTAAAGATTATTTTTTATTAGTAAATTCTCATGCTAAAAAAGAATTAGGACAAAACTTTTTAATAGATGAAAAAGTTTCTTTAGAAATTGCTGATAGTTTAGAGTTAAAAGAAACTGATTCTTTGCTTGAAATTGGCCCAGGCTTAGGTGCACTTACTTGTAATTTAATCGGTAAAACTAACAAATACACTGTTGTTGAATATGATGAAAAATTTGTAAAATTCCTTACTATAAGTTACGGAAATCAAAATATCAAGATAGTGAAAAACAATATATTAAAATATAAGGATTTTTTGTTTAATAAAGTAACTGGCAACTTACCTTATTATATTTCAACTGATATTTTAGAATTTATACTTACAAAATTTCCAAATTTAGAAATTGGCGTTTTTATGACTCAAAAAGAATTTTTTGAAAGAATAACCACAAAAAACAAAAGAGACAAAGGTCCTATCAATTATTTAATAGAATATTTGTATAACATAAACAAGATACTTGTTGTTCCTTACACTTCTTTTTTTCCAATGCCAACTGTAGCTTCTATAGTTTTTAAAGTTGAGAGAAAGCAAGAAAAAGAGTTTAGTTTTGCAATGTTTTTGTACAAAATCGCAAGTATTTTATTTATAAATAGAAGGAAAAATATTGCTAATAATTTAAAATCAGTCTTAAAAAATGAAGAAATAAATCTTGTTTTAGAAGAAACAAATATTTCGAAAAATTTAAGAGCAGAAGATTTAACTTTAGAAAATTTAGTCAATTTAACAAATGTTATATTGAAACTTAAAAATAGAAATTTATAATATTGAATATATGATAGTAAAAGCACACGCTAAAATTAATTTAGCATTAAATGTATTAGATAAAAGAGATGATGACTACCATAACTTAGAAACAATTATGGTACCTCTTGAATTACACGATAGTTTAGAGATTACAGTTTTACCTAACTTAGATAGTGATGATTTTGTAACTTGTGATGAGTGTTCTTTAAAAATTAATAAATATAATTTATGTCACCAAGCAATCGATTTATTAAGAAAGCAATATGGCTTTAAACAAAAAATCCGTGTTGATATTCATAAATCTATTTTTATTCAATCTGGATTAGGTGGTGGTAGCTCTGATGCTGCTGCAACTATTCGAGGTATTGTTAAATTACTTAACTTAAAAGTTACTGATAAAGAATTAGAAGAAATTGCTATTAAAATAGGATCAGATGTTCCTTGGTGTATATATGAAAAGCCAGCAATTGTTCGCTCTAAAGGTAATGAATTAGAATTTTTCGATACAAAATTTCATAATGAATACGTATTACTAATACAACCTCATATGGGATTATCTACAGCAGAAGTATTTAAAGAATATGATAATTTCGAACCAATGCAAAATTGTGATATATATAAAGTTAGGGATGCATTTATAAACGATGATTTAGAATCTTTAAAAGAAAATTCTGTAAACGCATTACAAAGACCAGCGTTTAATATGCTACCTGCTTTAGAAAATTTATATAATTTAGTCAAAGAAGAAAATGTTGATTATTTAGCAATGACCGGTGCTGGAAGTTCGCTATTCTGCTTAATTAGAGATAAAAAGGCAGCAAAAAAATTAGAAGAAAAATATTATAAATTAGGTTATAACGTAGAACTTACTACATTTTATAAACCTAGCGAAGAAAAGATAAATTTCTTCAAAAAACTAAAAAAATAACTAGGATTTGCGAGGTTTTTCTATTTTTTATCAACAAAACTTATTGCTTCTTTTGGCTCACCTACTAATGGTTTAAGCCAATCAATGAATTCTTTACTTACGTTATATTTATCTTCACTCATATATTTCTCAGGGAAAATAGATTCTTCTAACATTACTTTTTCAATTGGTATTAAAATTGGTTCGATTTTATAAGGATTAGAAGAAATTCTTTTGATGCCAGCCATATAACCATTTTTACCACTTAAAACAGCATCAACTGCTGTTTTGCCTATAAGTTGAGCTTCTTCTAAATCGAGTTCACTAGTTAAAGCTGTTGAGCATCTACATAATAAACCAGGTTTTTCACTACGGGCTTTAATACCTAATTTTGAAATAATAAGCATTTGTAAATGACTGCCGACATCACCAAAGTATGTTGCTCTTTCTGTTTTATAGACAGGCTTTACTATTGGATTTCCATCTTTATCTTTTAAACCTTCACTTGCAACAACAATTACTCCGCCATATTTATCATGTTTTTCTTTAACAACTTTTAAGAATTTATCTTCATCAAAAGGAATTTCAGGGAAAAGAATTATATGAGGAGCATCTTCTTCGTTAATTCTAGCTAAAGCGCTACTTGCTGCAAGCCATCCAGCATTTCTACCCATTACTTCTATGACAGAAACATGAATTGGAAGACCTTTTATATCTTGAGCACAATCTGAAACACTTTGCATAATAAATTTAGCACAACTAATAAATCCAGGTGCATGATCAGTAATAGATATATCGTTATCGACTGTTTTTGGAATACCCCCACAAACAATATGATAATCTCTTTTTAAAGCATGTTTATAAATATTACCGATAGTATCCATACTTCCATTACCACCGCTAAATAAAACATAACCTATATTATGTTTAATAAGTACATCTACTATTTGTTCATATTCTTTATCATATAATGGAAAACGTGAAGTGCCAATTGCACTGCCTGGAGTATGAATTAATACTTCTAAATCATGATCAGAAATATTAGTTAAATCTATAAAATCTTCATTTAATAAACCTTTACTACCAAATCTTGCTGCATATATTTTTCCATTAAAGCCTTTAGCTTTTAATTCTTTGATTGCACCAGCTAAAGATGCGTTTAAAACAGCTGTAGGTCCACCACCATGACCAATAATAATATTTTTCATTATTTAGACTCCTTTTTATATACACATTTACCATTTATATAAGTTTCTAAAAGTTCATAATTTTTATTTAAAACAAGAAAATCAGCACTTTTATTTATTTCAATACTTCCGTGATTTCTAAACAAATGTAGGAGTTCTGCAGGGTTTTTGCTCCAAATATGGCTACTTTCTAAATCAGAACAGTTTAAAAAACGTTTAACATTTTTAAATCCATCAAATGCATTTAATGTAGATCCTGCTCTTACATCACTTCCAACAATTCTACAATCATGATTTTTTACGTATATTGGTGTAAAGCCAATAAAATAATTACCATCAGGTAAACCAGCAGCCATTAAGGAGTCTGTTATGCCTATCATTTTATTACCACCTTTTATTTTATGAATAAGAGCAACCATTTCAGGATGTACATGAATTCCATCACAAATAACTTCGTTATAGCAATCGCTATAATACCAAGCAGCAGCTAAAATTGAAGGTTGATGTTGATTGATAGGAGCCATTGCATTCATAACATGGGTAAAGTTTTTAGCCCCAGCTTTTATAGCTACTGTTGCTTCATCAAAAGTAGCACCAGAATGTCCTAATGAAACTATTATATTTTGTTTCACTAATTCTTTAACAAATTCTTCGCATCCATTTAACTCTGGAGAAATAGTAATATATTTTATTAAACCATGAGCATGTTTTTGATACTCATTAAATTTTTCTATTTTTAAAGGTTGTAAACAATTTTCAGGTTGAGCACCCTTATAAGCTTTACTTAAAAAAGGACCTTCTATATGAATACCTTTAATAACTGGATTAGTTTTGCTTAATTCATAAATCATTTCTAATTTTTCAAAATAAATTTCATCAGTATCTGTTAATAAAGTTGGCAATACACTAGTAACACCATGAGACATATAGAAATTAAGAATTATTTGCATCTCATCGAGAGTTTTTGCACTATTAAAATCATATCCAGCAGCACCATGTGTATGAATATCGAACAATCCTGGAATAATTAATTTATCTTTATAGTCTAAACAATCTTCTTCTATCTTTGATGTAATGTTTTCAAATTTATCATTAAAAATTAAGGTACCTTTAGTATAACCATTCTCTAATAATATGTCGCAATTATTAAATTTCATATTATAAAAACTCCTTTAAAAATCTTTTTTATTATAGCATACTTTAAATATATAAAAGATAGTTAGAAATGGAAAAAAATTCATCTGTTTCGAGTGAAAGTTAAAGAGGTTTTGTATGGAATTTATTAGTAGTCAAAAATATAAAATTGGTATTAATGAAATTGGAGGAGCATTAACTTCTATAATTGATTTAAATGATAATATAGAACTTATTCATCAACTTGATGATGGCGGATGGCCATGTCAAGATGTTATGATTTTCCCTATTATTGGCCAATATGAATATGAAATTGATAATAATTTATATAATATTCCTACTAGACACGGATTAATAAGAAATAAAAAACTCACTTTTATTAAACTTAATGAATATAGTTTATTAGGGACTTATGAAAGTAACGATGATGATTTAAAATTTTACCCTTATAAATTTAAATTAATTATTAAATATGAAATTATTGATGATAAATATCAAGTAACTTTTAATGTTTTTAATTTAGATAATAAAACTATGTATTTCTCTATTGGAAATCATTTAGGAATTAAAACTAATGATAAATGCTATATTGATCTTACAAACAATGCTGAATTATTACCTTTAGAAAAAGGATTAATTAATTTAACTTCTAAAACTTTTGAATATAATAAATTTTATTTAAACCCTGAAATATTTACTAAATATGACACTATAGTAATGATTAATAAAACTAGCGAAGTAAAACTTGTCACATTATCACATAGGTTTATTTATGAATTTGATTCTCCTTTATTTGCAATATGGCAAAATCCTTCATCAAATAATTTTGTATGTATCGAACCTTGGTGGGGAATAGCTTCTTATATTAATGAAAATAAAGATATTAAAAATAGATATCTAATTAATAAATTAGAACCTAGTGAGAATAAAAAATATAATTTTTCTATTACAATATTAAGAAATTAATCAACTATATCTAAATGAATTCCTTTAGAAATAAAGAAATCACTGTATTCTTTAGTAATTTGAGAATCTGTAATCAATCTTGAAATGCTATTTTGAGTAAATTGAACTAATATACCCATTTTATTAAATTTAGAAGAATCAGTAAGCATTATGATATTTCTAGCCGATTCAGCCATATTTTTAATAGCTTCTGTTCTTAAAGAATCACTACCCATAAAACCAATATTTTTAACAAAACCATCAGTTCCTAAAAAGATTTTATCAACAAAATATTGCTTTGCATTAAGTCTAACTAAAGGACCAACCATAACTTGAGAATCGTTTTGATATTCTCCACCCAATAAAATAATTTTATTATTTCCAAGTTTAGAAGCGTGTTCAACTATATAAATAGAATGTGTAATAATTGTCACGCCAGGTTTAGTACGAGCAATTTCTTCAGCTAAAAGAGCACATGTAGATCCACTTCCAATGATAATAGTTTCATTAAAATCTATGAGTTTTGCAGCCTTTTTTGCGATTCTAGTTTTTATATCATAATTAACTGAAAGTCTATTTCGAATGTCAACGCTATTCTTCTTTAAAGCGTATCCATGCTCTCTTATGATAATTCCATAATTTGATAATAGATTTAAATCTTTTCTAATTGTTACTTCACTAACATTTAATTTATTAGCTAAGGTAGTTACTGAAATCTTGTTTGTACTATTTACTAAATTTACTATCGTGGATTGTCTTTTATTCATGTTGCTCTCCTATATATTCTTATAATATACTTTCCTTTTTAAAAAATAAACGAAAAATTTTTATTGTGAAACGAAAGTTTTTAATTAACATATTGGCTTTTGTTTTAATTATGAAAAAAATAATTATTGCCAAATATTTTCGTTCGAAACATGGAAATATTGCATTCGTAAATTGTGAACGAAATTTTTTATAAAATCGAAATTATTTTGTTGTAATTATTAAATAATATTGTTAAATTATGAAATGTAAGGGCTTACATTTATGAAAAATATTTTTTTAAACTTAAAAAGATTCGATATACCATGCTCAATGGATGGTGTAAATAAAGTCGGTTATAGAGAAGATTATGGAAAAACCATTACTTCTTTTATTGATAAATTAGACGGATTTAATTTTGTTATTTTCTTTCAAGAATCAAACTTATTACCTTCATTAGAAGTTGCAAACAAAACTAGAATTGGCTGCCAAAGTGTTCATTATGATGATGTTGAACAAGGACATAATTTCGGTGCTTTTACTACTTTCAGAACTGCTAAGTCAATGACCGCAATCGGTGTTAAAGATACTATTATTGGTCATTGTGAAGAAAGAAAACATTTAAATTATATTATGAGTTTAGGTGGTAATAATGGTGATATAAATGTCATTTTAAATCAAGAAATTAAGATGGCTACTAAAGAAAAAATGAATGTATTATATTGCATTGGTGAAAAATCTGATGAACAAGATAATAAATATGAAGTTTTAAAAAAACAAATTGAAGTAGGCTTAAAAGATGTAGATTTAAAATATATTAAAATTGCTTATGAACCAGTTTGGGCAATAGGACCTGGAAAAATACCTCCAGACAAAGAATATATTCAAGATATTGCTAGATATATTAAGTCATTAGTTGATGTTGAAGTAGTTTATGGTGGTGGATTAAAAGCTGAAAATGCAAAAATGATAGCATCAATTCCTGAACTTGATGGTGGATTAATTGCTTTAACTAGATTTGGAAAAGATTTTGGATTTTATTTAGATGATTTTAAAGAAATCGTAGATACATATAAAGAGGGTTTATAAATGGATATTGAATTAGAATATGGTGATGGCAAAGTTAAAGTTACATTACCTGATGAAAATGTAGATGTATTTGAAACTGGTGTTACAGTTAAAGATCCTGAAGGTTTAAAAGATGTTAAAGAAGCTACTTTAAATGCAATTTTAAATCCAATTGGTGTTTTACCTATTTCAAAACAAGTTCATAAAGGAAGCAAAGTTGCTATTATTTTCCCTGATAAAGTTAAAGGTGGTATGCAAGATGATAGTCATAGAAAAACTTCTATTCCTTTAATTATTGATGAATGTTTAAAAAACGGTGTTGAAGAAAAAGATATTATGCTTATTTGTTCAAATGGTTTACATAGAAAAAATAAACCTGAAGAAATAAGAAAAATATTAGGCGATGCTATTTTTGATAGATTTTATCCAAAAGGCCAAATTATTAATCATGATTCTGAAGATTGGGATCATTTAGTTGATTTAGGCCACGAACCTAAATTTAATGCAAAAGTTGTTATTAATAAATATGTTTATGATGCAGATATCGCATTTTTAATTGGACACGTTCAAGGAAATCCTTATGGTGGTTATAGTGGTGGTTATAAACATTGTGCTACTGGTATTTCTAATTGGGAATGTATTTCTTCTCATCACTGTCCTGAAGTTATGCATAGAAAAGATTTTGTTCCTGTTACTTCTCACTCATTAATGAGACAAAAATTTGACGCTATTGGTGATTGGATGGAAGTCTGTATGGGTAAAAAATTCTTTACTGTTGATGCAGTTTTAGATAGTAATTCACATCAAATCGCAGTTTATGCTGGATATGCTAAAGATATTGAACCTATAACTTGGGAAATTGCTGATAAAAGAACTTATGTTAAATGGGCTGAAAAAAAATATGATATCGTTGTATTTGGATTACCTAACGACTTCCAATATGGTAGTAGACAAGGAAGGAATCCTATTTTAGTTGAACAAGCTATTAGTGCTCAAATTATTAGATTAAAAAGAGTAATGAGTGAAAATCCTGTAATTATTGCTTTAGCTCAATGTGATGGCGATTTTGGTGATGAGGAATTCCCAGCAATGAAGCCAGTTTATGAATATTTCCAAGCTCATGGTAATACATTACCTGAAATTGAAGACTATTATAAAGTAATGAATACTCAAGAATATTTTGATTTATATAGATTTAATTATGCATTCCATCCTTATCACTGCTTCTCTATGATTTCTTGTGCACATATTGCAGAAAGAGATTGTAAAGCAGTTTATATAGTAGGTGCAAAAGCTCCAGGTACAGCTAGAGAAATGGGTATGAAAACTAGATCAACAGTTTTAGAAGCTATTAAAGATGCTAAAAAATATGTCGGTAATAATCCAAATATCTTAGTTCTTCCAATGACATTTAAACGTCCTAGTGTACATTTATGTATGAAAGATAGTAAGGAGTTTAATTAGATTATGTTAAATAAAGATTTTCTTTATATAAAAGGCACTGATATTCAAAAAGGTGCTATACCTATTGATATATTTGAAAATAAAGAAGATACATTTTTAGCTATGGCTAAAGAAATGTTTGATACTATTGTTTTAAACAATAAAAATCATAAAAGAACTTTATTTATTTGTCCTTTAGGACCTGTTGGTCAATATAAATATTTTGTAAAAATGATTAATGATAATAATGTATCTTTAAAAGATGTTACGTTTATTAATATGGATGAATATTTAGATGAAAATAATGAATTATTATCTATGGATAATCCTCTTTCATTCAAAGGTATTATGTATGAATTATGTTATAACAAGATAAATAAAGATTTAATAATGCCTGAAAGTCAAAGAGTATTTCCTACTAAAGACAATGCTGAACTTATTGATAATATTATAAAAGATCATGGTGGAGTTGATATTTGTTTTGGTGGTATTGGTATCACTGGACATATGGCATTTAATGAACCTCCATTTGAAAATGAAAATATAAGTTATGAAGAATTTATTAATTCAACTACTAGAGTTCAAAAAATTAGTGAAGAAACTAGAGTCGTAAATTCAATGGATGAATATAATGGTGCATATTATTTAATGCCTAAATACTGTGTAACAATTGGGTTAAAACAAATTCTTAATAGTAAAAAAATTAGACTTTATTGCTTTAGAGATTGGCATAAGTCAGTTATTAGAAGAGCAAGTTTCGGACCTTGTTCAATAGATTTTCCTGCTTCTTTATTACAAAAACATTGTGATGCTAGAATCGGGGTACCAAAGGATTTAACTATATAAAAGGGGAATATATATGAAGTTAAAAAACTTAAAATTTATTAGAGATTTGCAGGAAAAAAGAGAAAAAGAGATAGATTCTGTAGATTTAGCTCATCTTAGTAAACCTGTAAATGATGTTGCTACTAGTGGTCCTAAAAAGATGAAAGACTTCTCTTTATGGGCAACTTGGAAAAACATTTTAGTTGGTGTTATTGGTGTATTATTCGTTATCTTTGTTTGGTGGTTATATTCATATATAGCTAAAAGTAACGGACAAACTAGTTGGTTATCTGATCCTATTACTGTCTTTAATAAATTTACTAAAATGGCAGGTAGCGAAGGTAGTTATTTCTTATGGAAACACTTAGGTGCATCATGCCAAAGAGTTTTTGTTGGCTATGGAATTGCTATTTTACTTTCTATTCCTATCGCATTTATTATGGCTTGGTATAGACCATTTAGAGCATTCTTAGATCCATTTATTCAATTCTTAAGATGTATTCCTCCAATTGCTTATGTTCCTATTGTTGTTGCTGCTTTTTCTTCATTTGGTAGTGAAGCTCCAAAATACTTCATCATCTTCTTAGCTTGTTTCTTAACAATGACTGTTACAATTTATCAAGGTGTTAGAAATGTTGATTTAACTTTAGTAAAAGCTGCTTATACATTTGGTGCTAAAGATAGAAATTTATTCTTAGGTGTTATCGTTCCTAGTTCATTCCCATTTATTTTAACTGCTATGAGACTTGGTGTTGGTGCTGCTATGACTACTTTAGTTGCTTCTGAATTAACTGGTACTACATACGGACTTGGTGCGTTTATTCAAACACAAGGAAGTAACCTTGAAATGGATGGCGCTATCATGGGTATTATAATACTTGGTATTGTTGGTATTTTATTAGATAAGCTCTTACTTTTAGCTGAAAAACGTTTAACAAGATGGAAGTAATTTTGAGGTAATATTATGAGTAATAGTAATAATGTAGTAATTAAAATTGATGGCGTTAAAAAGATTTATCCTGTTCAAAATGGGGATGATGTTATTGCTTTAAACGGTGTCAATTTAGAAATTAAAAAGAATGAATTTATTTGTGTAGTTGGTCCATCTGGTTGTGGTAAAACAACATTATTAAATATAATTGCTGGTCTTGAACAACCTACTGAAGGTAGCGCTACAATTCATGGTAGACCTATTTTAGGACCTGGACCAGATAGAGGAATTATTTTCCAACAATATGCTTTATTTCCATGGCTAACAGTTAAAAAGAATGTCATGTATTCAACTAAATTTATTAAACATGAAGTTCCTGTTTTTAAGAAAAATAAAGAAACTAAAGAAATGGAACCGGTAATGGTCACAGATGAAAATGGCGTTACACGTCAAGCTACTAAAAGAGTTAGATATACTAAAGTAGAACGTGAAGCTATTACCAAAAAATATATTGACATGGTTCAATTAAATGGATTTGAAAACAAATATCCAAAAGAATTATCTGGTGGTATGAAACAACGTGTTGCTATTGCTAGAGGTTATGCTTTAAATAGTGAAGTTCTTTTACTTGATGAACCATTTGGTGCTCTTGATGCTCAAACAAGATCTCAACTTCAAGAAGATTTATTGAAAACTTGGGAACAAGAAAGAAAAACTTGTTTCTTCATTACCCATGATGTTGATGAATGTGTTTTACTAGCTTCTAGAGTTATTATTATGAGTGCTAGACCAGGACAGGTTAAAGAAATTATTAATATTGATTTACCTTATCCAAGAACACAAGCTACAAAATTAGATCCTAAATTCCAAGAATATCGTAATTATATTTGGGATGTAGTCTATAAAATGTATCTTAATAGTGCTAGACATTAATTTGGAACTAACAAAGTTAATTTGTTAAAAATAAAAAAGATAATTTAAAAAGGAGAAAATTATGAGAAAAATTAAATTATTCGTTGCTTTATGTGCAACTAGCTTATTAGGCGGTGCTTTAGCTAGTTGTGGAAAAGAAAATAATGATTTACCAACAGTTAGACTTGGGTTACATGCAAACTTAGGCGCAGGTGCTGGATATTCTGCTTATTACAGAAATTATTTCAAAAAAGCTGGCGTTAATGTTCAAATTGAAGTCGGTGGTGGACCAGCTTTAGCTACTAAAGTCGTTGCTGGACAACTCGATGTTTCTTTTATGGGTGGTGGTGTTGCTTGGAACTATTTCACAACTAATCAAGAAATTAAAATTGCAGCTTTAGATAATTTAACTGATGATGATCGTTTAATCGCTTATAACAATGGAAAAGGCAAAAATTTAACTATTGAATCATCTTTAGTAGAAATCGGTAACGCTTTAAAAACAAGTAAAGTTGCTTTAGATTTTACAACTAACCCATACTCTTGGTTTACTACTTCTTTAGTTCCTGCAATTAATAGTAAACTTGCTGACGGAGAAAAAGTTTGGTATTTAAATGATAAAGGTGAAAAGTTACCTGAAAAGTTAACATCATACGATGCTAAAAATGAAATTAAATTAGCTAATGTTACAAACACAAACTTAACAACAACAATGGCTGGTGGTGAATACGATTTTGCAGTTGCTTTTGCTCCAGTTGCTACAGCTCTTGAAGGACAAAAAGATAAATATAAGACAGTTGCTAGAACTTCTACTCATTTATCAGAATCTTATCAACCATCAACTTATGCAGTTAATACAAAATGGTTAGAAAAGAATGAAGATACTTTCAAAAAATTCATGGTCGGTTTAGTTGGTGGTATGAACTTTAGACACGACAATCCAGCAGAAACTTGTAAAGATATTGAAAAAGGTACTGGTGGACAAGTTAGTGCAAATACAATGAATACAGACATTGCTATTTGGTTAAATGCTCAACAACAACTTGATTTATATAATAATGGTAAGATGCTAAAATACACAGAAAACATTAGACAAGGTAAATTAAGTAATGAAAAAGTAGATAAAAATATTACTGCTGAAAAAGCAAATGTATTTAGTTACTTAGTTGAAGCTTGTAAAACTGTTTTAGGTAAATAATAACTTAAATTAAATAAAAATTTATTGAGAGGGAGTAACTCCCTCTCAATTTTATGATATCCTTATTAATATGTATTATTTCATATTTTCTTTAATTGTAATGATTGCTGCTACTGTTGGTAGCTTAGCTGGTATTGGAGGAGGGGTTATAATTAGACCTGCTCTAGATGCTTTTAATTATTATGATAATGCTAATATTGCTAATTTTTTGAGTTCATTTTGTGTTTTAGCGGTTGCTTTAACTAGTGTTATTAAAAGTATTATTACTAAACAAAAAATAGACAACTATAAAGCGTCAATATTTTTAGGTATTGGTTCTATTATTGGGGGTATATTAGGGAATTTTTTATTTGACTTAGTCAAGACTAATTCAAATAAAAATTGGTTGATCATTATTCAATCCATCATATTAATTTTATTATTAATCTTTGTAATTTTTTATATGTTATTTTTAAAAAAGAAAGGCATAGCGTTAAAGATTACTAATTTTATAGTTATTTTAATAATTGGATTATGTTTAGGTATTATATCATCCTTCTTAGGTATTGGAGGAGGTCCAATTAATGTTGCTGTTTTATGTTTCTTTTTTTCTATGAATATGAAACAAGCAGCTATTAATTCATTAGTAATTATTGTTTTTTCACAAACATCTAAAATTATTACGACAATGATAAATGGATCATTATTCAATTCTAATATGGATTGGTATATGCTTTTATGTTTAATTCCTGTTGCAGTTATTGGCTCGTTATTAGGTTCTTATTTAAATAAAAAGATATCTGAAAAAGCAATTTTATATGTTTATATAATTACAGTTTTTGGTATTATTGGTATTAATTTATATAATATAATTAATAACGCTATGTTATTAATTCAGTAAAAATAGTTGAGTTTTGAAGGGTTTTTTAGGTTTTTAGACACTTTTTATATCAATTAGGAAGGTTGCTTTATCAAATATTTGATAATAATTTAAATATTTATTTTCTAATGGAATCCATAAATCGATAAAGTTTTCTACTTTATCTTTTTCTCTTTGGGTTAATCTTTCAACTTGTAATTTAGGATCGATTTTTAAAACTATTGATATATCATAATAGTTTTTAAAATAAGGATGTAATGAATAACTTCCTTCTATTATTGTGACTTTATTATGCTTAATTATAGTCTTTTCTTTAAAGGACTTTGTCTTACAATCAAATGGTTCACTAAGTAAATATTTACCTAAATTTAAAATAATATCATTATAAAATTTCTCATAATTTACATTGCCACCAGGAGTAGATAATCTTTCCTTACTTCTCATATTAAGAGGTAGAAAATAATCATCCATATGAATTAAATTAGCGTTATATTTTTCTTTTAATTCATTTGCTAAAGTAGTTTTTCCACTTCCACTCATTCCATCAATAGCAATTATGATAGATTGTTTTTCTTTTAAAATTTTATCTATTGAGTTTATTATATTTTCATCTAACATTATATTTCTCCATTTATGAAATATTATAAAATAAATGATAAATAATTGCATAATTATTTATTTAATAATATTTTTAAAAACGTCAATTATTAATTATTTTTAAATGATTTTTTAAATAATCAAAGTTTCATTCGAAACTATATTTATTTTGTTCAAAATTAAAAAGTATTATTTATTATAAGGAATCTAAAAAAGGGGTTGATTAAGGTTGTAATGAAGTAAATAACTTTATATTATAAAGTTATTAAAAGGAGAAAAATATGCCTTATATTACTACAAAAAACATTCTTACATATGCTAGAGATAATAAAATTGCTCATGGTGCTTTTAATGTTAATATGCCTTGCCAAGCAGAAGCAATTATTGAAGCATGTGAAGAAATTAGATGTGCAGCAATTATTCAAGTTGCTGAACCTGGATTAGCATTCATTGGTGGAAGAGTAGATTTCTTAAACGGAACTTTAGAAGAAAAGAAATTAGGTGCAAAAAGAATTGCTAAATTTGTAAAAGAAAGAGCTAATAAAAGTTCTATTCCTGTCTCACTTCATTTAGATCATGGTAGAAGTTTTGAATCATGTAAAGCAGTAATTGATGCAGGGTTCAATAGTGTTATGATTGATGGCAGTGCATTATCATATGAAGAAAATGTAAAATTAACTAAAAAAGTTGTTAATTATGCACATAAACACGGAGTTAGCGTTGAAGCTGAATTAGGAGTTTTAGCTGGTGTTGAAGATCATGTGTTCGCTACAAATTCAACTTATACTAATCCTTTGTTAGTTGTAGATTTCTTTAATAAAACAAAATGTGATTCTTTGGCTTTAAGTTATGGTACAAAACATGGTGCAGTTAAAGGTGATAATGTTGTTTTAAGAAAAGAAATTGTTATTGCTAGTATGGAAAATATGAGACACGCTGAAATTGATGGAACATTAGTTAGTCATGGTTCTAGCATGGTTCCTCAATATATTGTTAATGAAATTAATAATTTAGATGGTGCTGTTAAAGGACATGGCATTCCTTTAGAACAATTAAAAGAAGTTATTCCAGCTGGTATTAGTAAAATTAATATTGATACTGATATTAGATTAGCAATTACTAGAAATATAAGAGAATATTTTGCTAATAATCCTGATAAAATTAAAGGAAGTAAAATTTATAATTTATTAATGGAAAAACCTGAAGCTTTCGAATATAGATATTATTTAAAAGAATATAATGATGAATTACAAACTAACAAAATTAGTAGTAGTGAATTAAAAGAAATTCTTCCTTTGATTAAAAAAGGTGTTAAAGAAATAGTATTAACTGCTTCCATTGAATTTGGTTCAGTTGGAGATGCTAATTATATAAAATAATCAAAATAAGAATATTATCATTAAATAAAAAAACTAGTTAAAAAAATAAAAAAGCCTTCTAAAAGAAGGCTTTTTGTTAGTTTTGAGAATTAGAACTACTTAGCAGCTTTCTTTTCTCTTTGTAAGAGAATTTCAGCTTGAGCAGCAGCTAATCTAGCAATTGGGACTCTGAATGGTGAGCAGGAAACATAATCTAATCCAACTCTATTGAAGAATTCAATTGATTTTGGATCGCCGCCGTGTTCACCACAAACACCTGTTAATAATGTAGGTCTTGTAGCTTTACCATCAGCAACTGCCATCTTAATTAATTTACCAACACCTTTTTGATCAACAGTTTGGAATGGATCTTCTTCAAAAATCTTATTAGCATAGTAATCTGGTAAGAATTTTGTAGCATCATCACGGCTGAAACCAAATGTCATTTGTGTTAAGTCGTTAGTACCAAAGCTATAGAATTCAGCTTCACTTGCGATTTCACTGCTTAATAAAGCAGCACGTGGAATTTCAATCATAGTACCAACATGGTATTTCATCTTGAAGTTATTTTCTTTTAAGACTTCTTCAACTTCATCAACGATAATTTTCTTAACGAACTTGAATTCTTTAATATCGAGGGTTAATGGTACCATAATTTCTGGTTCGATATCTTTCTTGAGTTCTTTACTTGCTTTGATAGCAGCTTCGATAATAGCTCTAGCTTGCATTCTACCAATTTCAGGATAAGAAACATCAAGTCTGCATCCTCTGTGTCCCATCATTGGGTTGAATTCATGTAAGTAAGCGATACGATCTTTGATTTCTTGTGGAGTCTTATTTAAAGCTTTTGCAAGTTCTTCAATCTTATCTTCTTCTTGTGGTAAGAATTCGTGTAGTGGTGGATCTAATAATCTAACATTAACTTCAATTCTTTCAAGATTACCCATAGCCATATATAAGCCATAGAAGTCATCTCTTTGATATGGGAGAAGTTCTGCTAATGCTGCTTCTCTTTCTTCAACTGTATCACTGAGAATCATTTTTCTCATGTGGAAGATTCTATCTTTATCGAAGAACATATGTTCTGTTCTACATAATCCGATACCTTGAGCACCGAATTTAGCAGCTTGAATAGCATCACGTGGAGTATCTGCGTTAGTTCTGATTTCAAGTCTTCTATATTTATCAGCAGCAGTCATCATACGACCAAAGTTGCCATCTAAACTTGCAGGAACTAATTTAATAGCACCTTCGAAAACTTCACCAGTACTACCATTAATAGAAATTACATCATTAACACCATATGTTTTACCATTGATCTTTAATGTTTTATTTTCTTCATCAACTATAGCAGCGCTACAACCTGTAACACAGCATTTACCCATACCACGAGCAACAACAGCTGCGTGAGAAGTCATACCACCACGCATTGTGAGAATACCTTCAGCAGCGACCATACCTTCGATATCTTCTGGGGATGTTTCTGCTCTAACTAAGACTACTTTTTCACCGTTTGCGTGTCTTTCTTCTGCTTCTTTAGCGTCGAATGAAAGTTTACCAACAGCAGCACCTGGAGATGCAGGGTTACCAATAGCGATAGCTGTAGCATTCTTTAATGCTTGTTGATCGAAGTTAGGGTGGAGTAATGTATCTAATAATTTAGGTTCAACTCTTAATACAGCTTCATCTTCTGTAATAACGCCTTCATCAACTAAATCCCAAGCAATTTGTAATGCAGCAGCTGCTGTTCTTTTACCATTTCTTGTTTGTAAGAAATAGAGTTTACCATTTTCAACGGTATATTCCATATCTTGCATATCTTTATAATGAGCTTCCATCATTTTTATTGTTTTTTCAAATTGAGCATAAACTTCTGGAAGTCTCTTCTTTAATTCGTTGATATGTAAAGGAGTTCTAATACCAGCAACGACGTCTTCGCCTTGAGCGTTTGGTAAATATTCAGCATAGATTTCTTTTTTACCAGTAGATGGGTCACGAGAGAAAGCAACACCAGTACCAGATTGTTCATTTAAGTTACCAAAAACCATTGATTGAACGTTAACTGCAGTTCCCCATTCATAAGGAATGCCATTCATCTTACGGTAGACGTTAGCTCTTGGGTTATCCCAGCTTCTAAAGACAGCAGTAACTGCTTCGTGTAATTGAGTATAAGGATCAGTTGGGAATTCTTCACCAAATGTCTTTTTGTAATATTCTTTGTATTTTTTGACTAATTCTTTTAATTGTTCAGCTGTAACTTCAGTATCAAGTTTATAACCATTTTGTTCTTTGATTTCATCAAGCATCTTATCCATATCTGTTCTTGGATGACCTTTTGCGATGTTTGTGAACATTAAGATAAATCTACGATAGCTATCATAAGCAAATCTTTCGTTTTGATTATCTTCACCAGCTAATAATTTAACAGTGTGATCATTTAAACCTAAGTTTAAAATAGTATCCATCATACCAGGCATAGAAACTCTAGCACCGCTACGAACAGAGACTAATAATGGAGTTTTATTATCAATTCCACCAAATGATTTTCCTGTTTCTTTTTCAACATCTTTTATACCTTTATCGATTTCTTTAATTAAATCTTCAGGCATTTTCTTTCCACTTTGATAATAAAGTGTACATGCTTCAGTTGTGATTGTAAAACCTTGTGGAATTGGTACACCGATATAAGTCATTTCAGCTAAACCAGCACCTTTACCACCAAGAAGCTCTTTTCCTAAACCATGAGCGTCTTTAAATAGGTAAACATATTTTTTTGCCATTTTTTTCCTCCTAAAACGTTGTTTCTACAACTTCTTTATGATTATATCATAAAGTTAAAACCATGAGTATAAAATATAATAATTAATTATAATTATTGTTGATTTTGAGTATAATAATTTATATGAAAAACAAAGATTTAGTCCTTGCAATTGACTATGGAACACAGTCTGTTAGAGTTGCTTTAATTGATAAAGAAGGACATTTTATAGCTATTGAACAAGAAAAATATGTAACACCTTATTTTTCTAATAAACCTGGTTATTCCCGTTTTTAGAATATAGTACTACAATTGTTTAGAATTTAATTCCAATTAAACCATTTAAAATCTCGAATAAATCGAGTTTTTTTGATATTTGACAAAATAATATTTTTTAAAAATAATTGTAGTACTCTGTAGTACTTTATGTTATAATATATTTAGAGGTATAAAATTATGGCATATTATTTAAGAGTAACTAATAAAAATAAGGGTAAATATCTACAAATTTACGAAACTTTTAGGATCAAGGGTACAAAAAAAGTTAAGTCAAAATGCTTTAAATCGCTAGGCTACGAAAAAGAATTAATTAGTGATGAAATAAAAAATCCTATCGAATACTATAAAAACTATGTCATCTCTTTAAACGCTGATAAAGAATTGCAAAAAGCAATGAATAAAGTAGAGAAAATAACTGATGAAAATAAAACAATCAATATAGGAACTAGTTTAGTTAAAGCTGTTTTTAAATCGCTAAATTTAGAGGCAATTTTTAAAGCATTTGGAATTATATACAATCGTCGTTTTAATCATTTCGATATTTTCCAAGACCTAGTTTGTGCCAGAATTCTAGAGCCTAAAAGTAAGTTATATACATATAATGAAATACTGCCAATAATAAATCCTAAAATTCAATATTCTTTAGATGATGTCTATGCTTTTTTAAATGATTTTGGTTCTAGATACGAAAGTGTAATTGAATTAATTAATGCTTCTTTATCTAAGAAATATAGAAGTAACACTTCTATTACCTTTTTTGACTGTACTAATTTTTATTTTGAAATAGATAAAGCTGATGATTTACGAGCAAAAGGACCATCAAAGGAAAATAGAAAAGATCCAATTATAGGTATGGGTCTTCTCCTTGATAGAAATTGCATTCCGATTACAATGCAAATGTATCCTGGCAACGAAAGCGAGATTCCGATTCTAAAAAAATGTGTAGAATCTGCAAAAAAGCAAAATTATATTATAAACAGAACGATTAGAGTAGCAGATAAGGGTCTAAATTGTGGAAGCAATATTTTTGAAGCTTTATCAAGCGGTGATGGCTATATTTTTTCAAAATCTGTCATCAAATTAAGTGAAAAAGAAAAAGTATGGGTTGATCTTGAAAACGATTATATAGAAACTGTTGAAAATGGCGTTACAGTTTTTAAAATTAAAAGTTGTGTAGATGATTTTTTATACGATTTTAAAGATAAAGATGGCAGAAAAAAATCTTTCAATGTGAAAGAAAAGAGAATCGTATATTGGAGCAAAAAACTATATGATAAAAAAATGCTTGAATTAGATAAATTGGAAACTAAAGTAAAAAATCTATCTTTATCTAAAGCAAAACGAGAAAAATACAATGCATTTGCATCATATATTGATTTTGTAGGATTAGATAAATACGGTGAGATTACAGATAAAACTGTTATTAAAATTAACAAAGAAAAATTAGAAAAAGACCGTAAATATGCAGGTTTTAATATGATTGTTACATCTGAAATACAAGCTATAGATAAAGATATTTATAATGTATATCATAATTTATGGAGAATTGAAGAAACTTTTAGAATATTAAAAACAAATCTTGATGCAAGACCAGTATATGTGCAAAAAGAAAATACAATATATGGTCACTTTTTAGTATGTTATTCATCAATATTGGTGTTAAGAATATTACAATTCTTAATTTATAAAAATCAAATTAAATCAAGTGAGTTATTAGAGTTTATAAAGTCATTTAATGTATTTAAAATTGATAATAATCTATATATTAATCAATTAAAACCAAGAAAATATTTAAATACAATTAAAACGGAATTTTCTCCTTTTATTGATAACGCAAAATTTAGCGAAAAAGAAATTAATGAATTTTTAAACTCGCAAATTTCATTTAAAAGTACTACAAATTAGTTTTATTTTCTAAAGACAAGTATTTTAATGTATTAATTATACCATAATGTATAATAACAATTAAGTCATTTAAAATAAATTATATAGACAACCAATAAATAAATTGATAATTGATAATTATAAAAACTAATTATAAAAACTTAACTAGTTAATAAAATATTCAGGTAAATTATTCTCTTAATTTGCTAATATATTAATAAGGAATTCGCTCTTTATTTGTGTAAATTTAATTATAAGGTTCTTTTATTTTTATGGACTCACAAATATGAAACGCAAACTTGTTTGCAGAATTGTTTATTATAGATACTCTGAACATTTACTATTGATACATAAGGAGGAAATAAATGAAATCTATATTCTGTTATTGCTTATTATTATCAATTTTTACTAGTCTCACAAGTTGTAACAAGTCAGAAATTGATATAAGCAAACGACCAAGCGATTATAAAATGGATTTTTGGCTGAATGAGAGAATTAAATCTAATGAGTTAAATGATTCATTAGTTTATGCATATAAATATGATTCGATTTATACTTATCTTGATTCACATTATTCTTTCACAACAAAAGACAAAGCTAAAAAATTACCTGATTATTGTGTTATTTATGATGTTTGCTTAGAAGAAGAAATTGCAACTATTCAAGCAATATTTATTACTGATCCAAAAATATCTATATATGGGTTATCATTAAAATCTAGTTCATACCAAATTAAAAGAACTCTTTCTAATATGGGTTTTGAATATTATGATCAATATAGTGGATGGTATCCTTCATATTTAAAAAAAGAATATTCTTTTACGTTTACGAATAAAAGTATCATTTTATCAGTTTTAAAATCATGAACTAATCTTTTTAAGACTAATAAAACACAATATATAAATAATTTAATCTATCTTTATATTGACAATTATGTTAAAATTAAGTATGGCTAATATATATAAGATAAATAAAGAAAATAATACTACTAATAATTATAAAGATAATGATAATAATAAAGTAATAAAGATCTTTATTATTATCTTAAATATATTATTAATTATATTTATATTATCTTATTTATTTTTATTAATCTTATTTAATAAAGATAATAAAAATAAAGCATCTAATAAAGAAGTAGAAGATTATATATCTAATTTCTCACCAGAGAAATTAGAGAATAATATAAATTATTTATCTTATAAATCTAGTGAATATGATACTAATAATAAAATAGATGTAACATATGATTTAATGGATATAAATAATTTATATTATTATTTAGAGATTAATAATAATTTAATCTCTAAATTATATATAGATAAAGATAATAATATAAACTTAATTAATTTAGATGAATATAAAGAATTAAATAATATAGAGATATATAATCAATTAAAAATAGAAATTAATACATTAATTAAAGATATATTATATTATCAAAATAAGATTTATTTATTAAAAGAACATTATTTTAATATATCTAATAATTATTTATATATCATAGATAATATAAATAATAATAATTTTATTAAGATAAATAAATATGGATTAATAGAAGAAATTAATATTATAAATAAGATTAATTTAATAGCTACTTATAAATATATAAATATATAAAATAATCGATATAATCAATTAAATTTATTAAGAACATTGTCAATATTAAATTAATAATTAGTTCTAATTATAACTATATTAATGTCAATATTAATTATTTTATATATTTATCATAATACCTATAAAAAAATAAACATTTAACTTTTTCTTTCTTTTAGTATAATAAAACTATGAATAGAAAAAGAAATAAGAAGTTAAGTCTTAGATTTAAATTCTATCTAAGTATATCTTTAAGTACTATAATTTTGTCAATTATAAGTGCAGGTTTTTCTAGTTGGGTATATGTTAACGTAAATAGTAGTATTGCTAAAGATATTAATGTTAATACAGGTAATATTACTTATAACGATATATTTTTAATGAGTAATGATGATCTAACTACATTTCATTTAGGACCTGATGGACTTGTTGAAGATGAAACAATTGTAACTAAATCTAGTATAGTTGCTTCTTTTCAAATTATTAATAGTGTAGCTTACAATTTATCTAATAATGGTAATTTTAATTTTGAAACTATATTAGAATGTAGTAAACAAGAATTTTTAACTAATCATATTACTTATTCTAATATAGATATAACTACTATTAGTAATACACCTAATAAAATAAATAATCAAATTATAAATGATATTAAAATAAATATAACTTCTAGTGGAATAACTAATGTTAAATTAACTTATAACGTTAATGATAATTCTAATAATATATATACATATTATTCTAATAAACCGACATTTAATTTTAAATTAAGGAGTAAATAATAAGATGAAGAAATATAATATTAAATATTTTTTTATTGTCTTTATATTATTTATATATTCTTTATTTAATATAGGTGGTAGTAGTTTTGTTATTAATAAAGAAATAGATATAAAAAATATATCTATTTCTAATGGTGATAAAGCAGTATGTTATAATAATTCAACAGGAATAAAATACACAGATATTAATAAAGCGTTAAGCGTATCTTCTTCAGGACAAGAAATCATTGTTTATATTGGTTCAAATATTTTTTCAGAAAAAAATATTATTATTCCAAGCGGAAGAACATTAACTATTCCGTTTTTAGGAAAAAGTTCTAATCCTTCAGCGGTTGGAAATAATATTAGTAATACTACAATGTACAAAATAGATTCTGCTGATGATAGAAATAAATATGGTAATACTTTAGGCGATGTTAATTCAGTTAGTGTAGCAAAATATCGATCCATTGTATTAAATATGAGAAATGGTGCTGATATAATTGTGAATGGAACTTTAAATCTTGGTGGTGTAGCTTCACCTAAAGGAAGTAACGGATATTATAGTGAAATAAATCTTGGAGCAGGTAGTTCAATAACTTGTAATTCAGGATCTATTTTTAATTGCTATGGTTATGTAAAGGAAAATTTTGATGATGCAGTTCATGAAGGAATGGAAAATTATAAAAATATAATCGACAACTCATTAGATTCTGAAAGATTTATCGTTGCAAAAAGTGGATCAAGAGTTAACACTTTGTTAGCACTTTATGATGTTTTATCTGCTGGTCCTTTAACAGGTATGGTTGCTGCGGAGAAATGCCCTTTTAATGTTTTCGATTTTCAATGCTTACAATCTTTTTCGAAATTTGAGTATGGTTGTAAAATGTACGGAACGGTTATTGTTGAAGGACCAAATAGCATGAATGTTATGAAAGAGGTTTGTCTTATATCTTCTAATAGTAATGAATCAGCACTATTATATTTACATTCTGGAGCATTAAATATTGAATATAAACCTAATGACGTGAGATATAGTTCAAGAAATTTGAATATAAATAATTTCAATTTAGTAGTAAACGGCAATATGTCAATTGGTTATCTATATTTTAGTGAATATAATGGGCAAATTAAACTCGATACAAGAAAATTCCATCTTCCATTTTCATCAAAGGTTTCTATTTATGTTCTTGACGGATTTACTTTTAATATTTCAAAAAAAGTAAAGTTTTTGATGGGCTCTAAACTAGTTATTAAAGAAGGTGGAGTAGTTAATGTTAATGAAAGTACAGCTTTCTATAATTCACAAATTGCTCCAGAATATAATCCAGGGTTAGGCATATATTATGATTCAACAGGAAAAAATGATGCCGAATTAATTTGTAATGGATTGTTAAAAATTAATTCTGATTCAAATAATCTAGGATGTATTGGTGCATATATTACTCATAACAGTTTAAATAATAATGGAAAATTGGATTTTAAGTCTATATCCTCGCCAACTAATCTTAGTGCTATTGTGCAAGAGGGTACATCTAATACAATCGTTACTGTTACATCATCGGGCTTATTTTATGATAATACAAATTATTTTAATGCCCAATTTACATCTGGAACAGAATATACTACAGATCATAATGAAGACAATTATTTTTGGAATGGTACATATATAAGTACATATACAGTTAATGTTACTTTCGATGAAACAATTTTAAATCCAGTGTTTGATTATACAATTAAACTATCTGAACAATCTAATGGCTCATCATCTTTTAACAGTGAGCTCACTAATATGAGAACATCTGGTAGCACATCAATTTCCAATGGAATTTATATGAATATTAGCGTTAATAATGCTGTTTCTGTTACTCTTACTAAAAATAGTAGTGAATCTATAACATATAATTCTTCACAATGGATTTATGTAAACGGCAATTTTGATATTTATATAGTTCCAAGTGAAGGGGTTAAAGTATCTTTAAATGTTTTTAAAGATCCTAAATTTAATGATAATGAAGATAAATGGAGCCAAGGCACTGGTCATACTTATTTTTACATAGAAGAATCATCACAATTAAATGGAACATATACTCGAACTATGGATTTAAAATGCTCTAGCTTTACTTTCTTTGTTAAAAAAGGAAATTATTTTAAAGTAGGTTATTATTGGGATCAAAGCGATACTGTAATTGGAGCTAGTGGATTAAATGGCTTTACAGGTAATAATAGAATATCAACTAATAATCCAACTTTTGCTCCTCAACCTACAACTGAATGGGTTAATAATACAACAAGTTCAAAAAGTGGTGCCTTCTTAGCTGGAAATAATAACACTTCACCAGGATTAGAATATACATTTGAATTAGGATATTATTCCGGTCATGCTTTAGCTTCTGGCTGTATTACTGAAGACACATTAGTTATGATGACTAATGGAACCTATAAGAAAGCTATTGATATTAGGTCAGGTGATTTAGTAATGTCGGTTAATCATGAAACTGGCAATATCGAACCTGCTCCAGTTGTATTTAATGATCATATTGATGGTAAAGCAAGCAATTATAATGTTATTTCTTTAGAATTCTCTAATAATAAAAAAGTAGAAGTTGTATTTGAACATGGATTCTTTGATTTAGATACCATGCAATATGAATATATTAATGAAGATAATTATGATAAGTTAATTGGACATAGATTTGTTACTATTGATTATATTGATGGAAAAGCAGTTAAAAATAGTGCAACTTTAACTAAGGCTTATATTGAAGAAAAGAATATAAGAATTTGCTCACCAATTACTTATAAGAACTTAAATATTGTTACTGAGAATATGTTATCTATTGCTGGAGATATTATAGGTTTATTCAATATATTTGAATATGATGATAACTTAGCTTATGATCCTATTAAGAAACAAAATGATATCAACAATTATGGATTATTAGATTATTCATACTTTAATAATTCAATACCTTATGAAGTATATGAAGCATTCAATGGTCAGTATTTACAAGTAGCTATGGCTAAAGGTATCTTAACTGAAGAGATGTTAAATAAATATATTGAACATTATTTGCCTATTATTAGTGAACAAACTAATAATAGGTAATACATATTAAATATATCAATTTTTATAAAAATATTGGGGTTTTGCAAGGTTTTCATTAGAAATAAAGAGTTTTTAATGCATTAAAATAGCCATTTTGCACTAGTCAACGTTTTGTAGACAATTTTTAGAATTGCCCTTATTTTCTTTGCTTTTAATATCATTTTGTTTC
>CAKPNG010000006.1 GCA_934168325.1 uncultured Bacilli bacterium | reverse complement strand
AATAAATACGATAAGTCGTTATTTTTTAAAAACGGATTTAACAATTTAAATTAACCTTAAAATAATTAATAGTTAATTTACTTATTATTAAAAAAAGTTAATTATCTTTTTTTTATTAATTTAGGCATGAAAAAAGCGTAACAAAGTTACGCTTAATTAGTATTATTTATATTAATTAAATTATTTTTTAATAAAGAAACTTAATGTAGAAGTTAATCCAGCGACTAAACTAAATGTAAAGTAACAAATTAATCCATAACCAAAATTATAATCTTTTAAACTAAATAAAGTAGTAGATTTTGTAGGATTCATAAATTCACTGAATGATTCTTTATATTCAACTTGATACCCAGCAACATCTAGTTTACCAAAAGAAATTTCACTTCCACTTGTTTTAATTAGCCACATACATACAGATCCTGCGATTAATAAGATTCCTGCTAATAATAATAAGAAGCGAAGATTTCTATTAGGTAATGCAATAATTAATAAAATTAGACCACTAGCGACTAAAATAAAGGATATTAAAGCAAATGTAGATAAACCACCATTATAAGTAGTAATAGTAGCTGTATTACCTTTATTAGCTACATAAGTTAATTTTCCAAAGATAAAACCAAATAAAGAATAAGTTTGAGCAGCTGAATCTGATTTTACAAATCCTGGAAAAGCGATAAAAATAATAGCAGCAATAGCTAATAAGACACTAAGTACTGTTAAACCATTTCTAATAATAGAATTTGAACTTTTTTTCATATTTTTTTCTCCTTAGATATAATTGTAGATAAATAAAAATATCTAATCAATTTTATTTTAAAATTTTTGAAAAATATTTAACTTTTAAAAGGTTTTAGTATATTTTAATTGAATTTTGATAGCCTATTAAATAAAATTATTTTATGTCGATTTTACTATTATTAGTAATATATTTAATATTCATTTCATTAGGCTTACCTGATTCATTAATTGGATCAAGTCGGCCTGCAATATATCAATCTTTAAATATTTCTAGTTCTTTACAGGGAGTATTAACTTTAATTATTTCTTTATGTACTATAATTTCAAGTTTTGCTAGTAGTAAATTAATTAGTTTCTTTAAGCAAAAAGGAGTAATAATAATTTCGATTTGCTTAACTGTAATTGGGTTAATTTGCTTAAGTTATAGTAATAAATTTATTTTTTTATGTTTAAGTGCTATTCCTTTAGGACTTGGAGCTGGGGCGATAGATTCTACTTTAAATAATTATGTCGCGATAAATTATAAAGCAATACATCTTAATTTCTTACATGCTTTTTGGGGAATAGGTGCAGGGATTTCTCCTTTTATAGTTGGTATATTTTTAACTAATTTAAATGGATGGAGAAATGGTGCTTTGTGTTTAGCTATTATTCAATCTTTTATATTATTAATTTCGATATGCTCGATTAAATTATGGGATAAAGCTGAAATCACTCTTAATAATAGAGAAAATCTTAATGAAGAAGATAAAGAAATAAATTTAGGATTTTTCAAGAGTTTTAGAATTAAAGGTGTAATATTTGCTTTAATTGGTTTCTTTTCATATATTGTAGTAGAACAAACTGCTGCAATGTGGTTTTCTACTATGCTTGTTAATAATTTTGAAGTAAGTGTAAAATTAGCTAATAATTGGAATGGCTTATTTTATTTAGGTATATTATCAGGAAGAATCATAAGTGGATTTATTTCACTTAAAGTTGATGATAAGAAAATGATAAGAATAGGTGAATCTATTTTATTAATAGGTATTATATTAATGACTTTACGTTTTAATTTATATATTATGCCAGCTAGTTTATTTATAATAGGATTTGGATGTGGACCAATTTATCCTAGTATAATTCATGCTACACCTACTAGATTTACTAAAGCTTATTCTCAATCTGTTATGTCGATACAAGTGGGTTGTGCTTATATTGCTAATATTACTATTTCTCCATTATTTGGAATAATAGGAAAATATACTACTTATTTATTATTGCCTTATCTTTTATTATTATTTTTTATAATAATGAGTGTATGTAATGAAGTAGTTAATATAAAAGTTAAAGATAAAACTAAATTAGTAATTAATTAGTTATTTTCTAGTAGTTAATATTAATGGTTTACTTACTTTTATGGAATTGTTTTCAATAAAATATATTTTATTATCTAATAAATTAGTATAGATACCATCAATTAAGAAGTCACTTTTAATTAGTTGTTCACGGTTAGATAAATTAAAGATGCCTAATGTATAACTTTCATCTTTATAAACATTCTTCATTATCATAAATTCACCCTTAGTTGTATCAACTAATGAAATGATAATATCTTTATTAATAGGATCTTTTTTAATATCGATAAGTTTTTTGATAAAATCAAACCATTCTTGATCTATAGAAAGATCTAATAAATCTTTAGTAAATAAAGATAAATGGTGATCAGCTTTAGTTTCTAATCCGTTATATATAAACATTGGACCATTCATAAAAGAAGCCATTGCTGCTAAATTGTATCTTTTTAAAGTAGAAGTAGTGAATTCACATAATCTTTTTTGATCATGATTTTCAATTCCACGAACTCTTAAAGCGTTAATTGGATTATAACCCGTTTCATAAGATTTTAAAATCTTATATCTTTCTAAACTTAAGATATTATCTTGTTCTAAATATTCTCTTAATTCTTTCCAAGTATTATATTCATATAATAAGTCAAAACCTGTATTAAATAATGTTGCATCATCAATTGCTTCTATATTTTTACTTCTTAAATAATTTGTAAAATCAGCATCAATTGCTTCACCAAGCATTATGATATTAGGATTATTTTTTAAAATATCTTTTTGAATAGCTTTATATAAATTTATATCAATCATACTAGCAACATCAAATCTAAAGCCATCAACTCCTAAATTGATATAATATTTAAGAACATCTACTATATAATTTATTAATTTTTTATTATTTTTATAATTTAAATCAATAACATCAGTCCAATCTTCACATTTACTAGTAACTTTATTTTCTTTATTTTTATAAAACCAATTAAGATGTTCTTTAAATAGAATAGAATCTTTAGATGTATGATTAAAAACAACATCAATCATGACTTTCATATTAGCATCATGAATCTTATTAATTGTGTTTTTAAAATCTTCTAAAGTACCTAATTCAGGATTGATTTTATAGTAATCTTTTATTGAATAAGGACTACCTAAATCACCCTTTCTATCAACAAGACCGATTTCATTAATAGGAGTAAAATAGACTATGTCGACTCCTAAATTTTTAAGATAATTTATATGTTCATTAAAAGCGAAAAAAGTGCCTTCTTTTGTAAAATTCCTTGCAAAAACCTGATATATTATTTGATTTTTTAATTCGTTTTTCATATCAAACCTCGTTATAAAAGTGCCTTTTTTATTTACTTTCAAAATAAGAAAGACTTAATATTATATGCAAATATTTTAGAATTAGTCAATTTTTCTTGTTTAAAAATAAGCGATATTGCTATACAATAGCCTCATGCAAAATAAAGAATCTGGAGTACTTTTACATATATCAAGTTTACCTGGTAAATATGGTATTGGAACATTAGGCGAATCTGCTTATAAATTCATTGATTTTTTAGCTAATGCGGGATTTAGTTATTGGGAAATTTTACCATTAACTGAAACTAGTTACTCTAATTCTCCATATCAAACTTTAAGTGCTTTTGGATTAAATCATTATTTTATTGACTATGATTTATTAATTAAAGATGGATTATTAAATAGTAGAGATTTACAAGGCATAACATTCTTTAAAGATGCTAGAAAAGTTGACTATAAAAAAGTATTTGATAATTCTAATAAACTATTATCGAAAGCTTATAAAAGATTTAATAAAAATGATTATGAATTTATTAAATTTAAAAATAATGATCTTTATAAAAAATATGCTATTTATATGACTTTAAAAGAAAAAAATAATTTTAAAGCTTGGTATGATTTTAAACTTGAAGATCGATATTATTCAAAAGAAGTCGAAGAAGATGTAATTAATAATTATAATGATCGATATAATTATTATTACTTTATTCAATTTATTTTTCTTAAACAATGGAACAATCTTCATGAATATGCAAAAAGTAAAAATATAAAAATCATCGGTGAAATCTCACATTTTTTAGATTTTGATAGTGCTTCTTTATATGGGTATAGTGAAATATTTAATTTAAATAAGTATAATTTAATGAATGTTGTTGCAGGTTTTCCACCTGATGAATTTTCAAAAACTGGACAAAGATGGGGCGAACCACTTTATGATTGGGCATATATGAAAAACACCCATTACAAATGGTGGAAATCTCGTATTAATCAAGCGCTTGAATTATTTGATATGGTTAAAATTAACCATTTTTCAGGATTTTATCAAGTTTATGGCATTCCTTATAGAGCAAAAAGTAATAAAGAAGGATCTTTTTATTATGGTCCTGGAATGGAACTTTTTGAAGATATTAACGATAAGAATATATTTGCTAGTGATTTAGGTGCTTATTCAAAAGATGTTGAAAAATTTGTTAAAGAAACAGGTTATCCAACTTTAAAAACTATTTTATTACCTATTTTTAAAAATAAAAAAATCTATGAAAGATTTTATCCATCAAATCTAAAAGAAGATTCTTTAGCTTATATTGGAAATCATGATAATAATTCATTAAGAGGAAGAATTGAAAACTTAAATGAAGAAGAAAAACTTGAAGTAATTTCAAAAATTAAAAATGAATGTTCTTTATTAAATGTAGAATTTATAGAAAAAGAAGCAACAAATTCGTATTTACATTTAAAAGTTATTGAATTGCTTTTAAGCAGTAAAGCAAAATATACTACTATTACAATGCAAGATATATTAAATCAAGGCAGTGCTTCAAGAATGAATATTCCTGGTATTTTTTCTAATGATAACTGGACTTATAGATTCTTAAATAGCGATATTTCACCTAAAATTATTGAAAAATTTTATAATTTAAATAAAAAATTTAATAGAATAAATACAAAAAATTTCAATTTTTAAACTAAAATTTACAATAAATTTAATTTTAATTGATATAATCAATATTTTTATTAATAGCTCTTACAT
This sequence comes from uncultured Bacilli bacterium, assembly GCA_934168325.1. GTDB lineage: Bacteria > Bacillota_I > Bacilli_A > RFN20 > CAG-826 > Onthovivens. The sequence continues at coordinate 52,145 of CAKPNG010000006.1, read as the reverse complement.
AATAAAAAGTGATTTTTTTAACATTTTTAGCAAATTTGTTAAGTAAATAGGTGAAAAATAAACATTTAAATTTAAAATAAACGATTACTTCTAATTTAATTGAAATGTATTTTAAAATAAAAATAAATACGATTGTATCGCAATATTTTTAATTTAATGCAAAAAAATATAAAAGTTTTGAGAAGATTTGACAGCAAAACTAAATTGTTTCGATTATGTCAACATTTTTTTGAATTTTAATGCTTGACAAGATAAAATAATAACATTAAAATGGAAGCGCTTACAGAAAGAGAATATTATGAAAAGAACTAGCGGTATATTAATGCACATATCAAGTTTACCTAATAAATATGGTATTGGAACATTCGGCAAAGAAGCTTATGACTTTGTTGATTTCTTAAATAAATCCCATATTTCTATTTGGCAAATTTTACCTTTAAATTTAACAAGCTATGGTGATAGTCCTTATCAATCTCCTTCAAATTATGGATTTGATTATTATTTTATAGATCTTGATGCTTTAAAAGATCAAGGTTTATTAAAACTTGAAGACTATGATAATGTTGATTTTGGCAATAATGAACCAAAAGTAAATTATGAAAAAATATTTAAGAATAGAATAGTTATTTTAAAAAAAGCCTTTAATAATTTTAAATATAATAAAGAATTTTTAAACTTTTTAGATACTAATAAAAATGCTAGAGATTTTGCATTTTTTATGATTTTAAAAGAATTAAATAATTATAAACCATGGTATAGTTGGAATGATGATTTAAGAAATTATTCTAAAGAGATAGAAGAAGAAACTATTAATAAAAATAAGAAATTATATGATTTCTATATGTGGACTCAATTCGAATTCCTTAATCAATATTATAAATTAAAGAAATACGCTAACGATAAAGGTGTAAAGATTATGGGAGATATACCAATCTATTTATCTTATGATAGCGTTGAATGTTATAAATATCCTGAAATGTTCCAATTTGATGAACATCATAATCCTACTAGAGTAGCAGGATGTCCACCAGATTGTTTCAGTGCTGATGGCCAACTTTGGGGAAATCCTTTATATAACTGGGAATATCTAAAATCTACTGGTTATAAATGGTGGAATGATCGAATCAATAATGCATTAAAATTATATGACTTAGTAAGAATTGATCATTTTAGAGGATTTAGTGGTTATTATTCGATTCCATATGGTGATAAAACAGCTAAAAATGGTAAATGGATTAAAGGACCAGGATTTGATTTATTTAAAGATAAAACTCACTTACCAATTATAGCTGAAGACTTAGGATTTATGGATGATGACTTCGAGAAATTTATGAAAGATTGTGGTTATCCAGGAATGAAAATTATTACTCAAGGTTTATTAAATCAAGACATTAATGATTCATGGAGACCTCGAAATTATAATGAACATTATTTCTCTTATACATCAACTCATGATAGTGAAACTACTCGTCAATTTATAGATGAGTTAGTTCATGATAAAAAAGAAATATTCTTAGATATTATGGGAAGTGAATGTCAATACTTCAATATTGATTTCGATAGAAATTTATCAAATTATGAGTTAACATTTAAAGTAATAGAATTAAATTTTGCAAACAACGCTATAGCTTCAATGGTTCCTATTCAAGATTTATTAGGAATTGGAAAAGAAGGAAGAATGAATTTACCATCAACCTTATCAACTGATAATTGGAGTTATAGAGTTAATAAAGAAATGTTTGATCATTCAAAATTAGAATTAGAAAGAATGTTAGTTCAATTAAATGATAAATATAAAAGATGTTAAATAAAATTAACTAGAAATTAATAAAAATTGTTCTTTGAATTATAAATATAAACTATAAAAATTATTATTTTAAATAATATAAAGATAGAAGAAGCTAATAGTAATAGAAATAAATTTAAATTACTCATAACGAGAAAATAAATACTTATACCTAATAATGTTAAGCCGATAATACCTTGAAAAATTAAAATAATAATAAATTTCTTATTAATAGAACCATTATTATTAAAAACTAATGGTTGAAAGATATAATCATTATTATGAATAGATTTAATATCAGCAATAAAGAAAATAAGATTTAAAACAAAAATCATAATTAAAATAAATGATATTAAAATATCCTTATAACCTTGATTAAGACAAATAAAAATAGTAAGAATGGCGTCAATAATTATCTCAAGTGAGAATAATGTAAGTGAACTGATTTTAAATAATTTAAGTCTCATGAAGTTCTCTCCGGTCTAATTATTCTAGCATAGTTTATATAAAATTAAATTATTTATTAAACTCTTTAGGAGTTAGTAATACAAAACTTTTGATTATTTTAGGAGGTTAAACAATATGAAAAAAGTTAAAATGTTAGGAGTTTTAGCAGCAAGTGTATTAACTATGGCTGGCTTAGCTTCTTGTGGTGGTAATGGTGCAAAAGTAGACCTTACAGTTTGGTGTCCAGTTGAACACACAAAAATTTATGAAAAATTTGTTGCAGATTTTAAAGCAACTGATGAAAAGTACAAGAATTTAAATATTAAACTCGGTGCTTGTGGTGAAGGTGATGCTTTCGCAACTGTCTCTAAAGACGTTGAAGGTGCAGCTGATGTTTTTAGTTTTGCCAATGACCAATTATATAATTTAATTAAAGTTGGTGGCTTAGCAAAATTAGGTGGAACTTATAAAGAATTTGTTGAAAATACAAACTTAGAAGGTATGGTTAACGCAGCTAAAAAAGATAATGATCTCTATGCCTTCCCAATTACTGCAGATAATGGATATTTCTTATATTACAATAGTGATGTTGTTACAACATATGATGAAAAAACTTCATTTGCTGATGTAGCTGCTCAATGCTATGCTAAAGGTAAGAAATTTGTTGTTCCAGTTGGTGATTCATGGTATGGATATGGTATTTTCTCTGGTTATGGTGCAAAATACGAAGTCACTTATGATGAAAAAGGTAAAGAAAGTAAAATTGAATGTGATTATAACAAAGCAAACGGTCTTAAAGCAGGCAAATTTTTAATTGATTTAGGTACTACTGATGGCTTCCAATATGCAGACAACGGCTCAACTGCCGGTGACAAATCACTTGGTTTAAATGACTTTATTTCTGCAAATATTAATAATATTGGTGCTGTTGTTGTCGGAACTTGGAAATATGAAGAAATTTCTACAGCATGGGGTGCAGATAAAACAAATTGTACATATTTACCATTAATGAGCAAAGATGATGCTACATCAAGAATGAGATCATTTATCGGTGGTAAAATGATTGGTGTTAATAAACAATCTAAAAATACTGCATTAGCATTCCAATTTGCTAAATTTATTAGTAATGAAGCTGCTCAAAGAGTTAGATTTGAAAAACTTAATATGGGTCCAAGTAATATTACTTTAAGTAATTCTGCAGATGTTAAAGCTAATAAAGCTATTGCTGGTTTAGCTGCTCAAGTAGCTAAAGCTGGTGATCCTCAAATCAACGTTCCATCAACTTTCTGGACTGCTGTTCAAAACTTTGGTTGTGCTGCTAGTTTTAAGAAAGAAATAAATGAGTCTAATTTACAAAAGAAATTAGATCAATTAGTAGTTGATATGACTACAATAGCAAAATAATTTATTGATTTTAATGCTTACCCCTTTACTGGGGTAAGCAATTTTTTGGGAGAATTTATGGATAGTTATGCTTATTTAGGCTTATCTAAGCCAAGGAGATTCTTGTTTAAGGCAAGAAATTTTTTTGTTAGTATACCAAAAAAAACTCTATCATTTTTTAAATCAATTCCATCAAAACTTGCAAAGATAGGAAAAAAAGTATCAAACCCTTTCATAGAAATTAAAGATGCTTTAGTTTATGGAGATTGGAAAACTAGATTATCTTTCATATTTATGGGTTTTGGCCTTTTAACTAGAAAAGAGTATCTTAAAGGTATACTTTTTTTGCTATTTGAAATCATTTTTGGGCTTTTTATGGGCTTTTGGGGATGGAAATATTTATCTAAATTTGGTACTTTAGGTACCACTGAACCTTATGAAGTATGGGATGAAGCTACTCAATCATTTATATATGTGAAGGGTGATAATTCTTTACTTATTTTGCTTTATGGTACTGTTTGTTTGGTTGTTATATTAGGATTTATATTTACATATTATCAAAATATTAAAAGTAGTTATAAATTACAACAAATTAGTAATGTTGGTGGAAAAATAGAATCTACTAAAGATGTTTTTAAATCTTTAGCTGATCGTGAATATCATAAAACTTTATTAGCTATTCCAATGCTTGGATTAGTAACTTTTACAATTATTCCTTTAATTTTTATGATATTTATTGCTTTTACTAATTGGGATAAAGGACATCTACCTCCAGAACATTTATTCACTTGGACGGGCCTTAGTAATTTTGATACTTTACTTGGCAAAAACGTTCTTGGTGAAAATGCAAAATTTGCTTATACGTTTAAAGATGCTTTACTTTGGACTTTGGTTTGGGCTTTTTTTGCTACTTTTTCAAATTATTTTTTAGGAATGATTTTAGCTTTAGTTATTAATAAAAAAGGTATTAAATTTAAGAAATTCTGGAGAACTATTTTAGTTACTACTATTGCAGTTCCTCAATTCGTTTCTTTATTACTTATTTCCCAAATGTTTTCTAGTGGTGGTTTTATTAATCACATGTTAGAACTTATGGGTTTACCAAAACTTCTTTTTGCTTTGAATACAACATGGGCAAGAGCATTTGTTATTATCATTAATATTTGGGTAGGTGTACCTTATACTGTTTTGTCTTGTACTGGTATTTTAATGAATATTCCTAACGATTTATATGAATCTGCTCGTATTGATGGAGCTGGTCCATTCAAAATGTATATGAAAATTACATTACCTTATATGATGTTTGTTATGGGACCTTATTTAATTTCTCAATTTGTTGGAAATATTAATAATTTTAATGTTATATTCTTATTAACTGGAGGTGTTCCTGTTAATAGTGATAAATTCATTGGTGGTGATACTGATTTATTAATTACTTGGCTTTATAAATTAACTGTTAATGAAACTAATTATAAGATGGCAAGTTCAATTGGTATTATCGTATTTATTGTTGTTGCGGTTGTTTCTATGATTTTCTATTCAAAGAGTAATGCAGTTAAAAATGAGGAGGATTTCCAATAATGAATAATTTAAATACTCGTAAGACTTCCTCAATGAAAGCAAGAAGAATTGTTTCTAATACATTTATCTATATTATATTAGTTATAATTTCTATAATTTGGATTTTTCCATTTGTTTATTTACTTTTACAAAGCTTTAGAGGCGAATCAACTCACGTTGTTGGCTATTTGATTCCTAAACAATGGACTTTAGATAACTATAAAGCTTTATTTGACTTTTCAGGTCAATATCCATTTATGAGATGGTATCTTACTACTTTAGTGATTGCTTTAGTAAGTTGTATATTCCAAACTATTTTTGTTTTAATGACTTCTTATTGTTTATCAAGAATGAGATTTAAAGCAAGAAAAGGAATTATGAAACTTATATTGATTATTGGTATGTTCCCTGGATTTTTAAGTATGATTGCAGTATATTACGTTATTAAGCAATTAGGATTAATTGGTAATGATGCTCCAGCTTTTGGTGGACCATTAGCTTTAATTTTAGTTTATATTGCAGGTAGTGCTACTCAATATTATATAGTTAAAGGATTCTTTGATACTATTCCAAAGAGTTTAGATGAAGCTGCTATGATTGATGGTGCTAATCGTAATACTATTTTCTGGAAGATTATTTTACCTTTATCAAAACCAATTATTATTTATACAATTTTAATTACGTTTGTTGCTCCATGGGGTGACTTTATGCTTAGTAGTTATATTTTAGGCACCAATCAATCTAGTTGGACTGTTGCTATAGGTTTACAACATTGGTTAACCGGTAATAATGGTCAAAATATTTCTAAATTCTTTACTAGATTCTGTAGTGGAGCAGTATTTACTTCAATTCCAATTGTGGTTTTATTCTTCTTATTACAAAGATATTATGTTGAAGGTATTACTGGGGGATCCGTTAAAGGTTAATTATGAAAAAAGGTATCTCTTTCTTATTAATTGCGTTATTTAGTTTAGTATCTTGTAATAATAAAGATAATCTTTTTGATACTAAATTAGCTAAAGAAGATAAATATCGTACTTATTATGAGATTTTTCCTAGAAGTTATGCTGATAGTAATGATGATTGTATTGGTGATTTAAAAGGAATTGAAAATAAATTAGATTATATTTCTGATATGGGATTTAATGGTATTTGGTTAACTCCTATTAATGAAACTAAGACATATCATGGATATGATGTTGTTGATTATTATAAAATTAATCCTCAATTTGGTGATATCGAAGATTTAAAGAGTTTAGTTAATAAAGCTCATCAAAAAGATATCAATATTATTATAGATTTAGTAATTAATCATAGTAGTAATAAGAATAAATGGTTTTTAGATGGTGTTAATGCTTTTAAAAATGGTGATAAATCCAATAAATATTCTGAATATTATAATTTTTCTATGACAAAAGATGATATTCATAATTATGGATATGGTGGGGTTTATTATGAAGCTAATTTTGGAAGCGATATGCCTGATTTAAATTTAGATAGTGAATTTGTCAAAGAAGAAATTAAAAATATAGTTAAGTTTTATTTCGATATTGGGATTGATGGATTTAGACTTGATGCTACTACTTGGTATTTTGCTGGTAATGAAGAAAAAAATATTGAATTTTTAAGATGGTTTAATAATTATTGTAAATCCATTAATAAAGATTCTTATATTGTTGGTGAAGCTTGGACTAATGGTGGAAGTATTACTAGAATGTATCAAAGTGGTATTGATAGTTTCTTTAGTTATTATGATAGTAAAGTTTTAGGCGATGAATTTATTTATGAAATTGTAAATAATGATGGTAAATCTTTTGTTGATACTAATAATTATTTAATAGAGCAAGCTGGAGAAAATATTCCTGCACCATTTATTACAAATCATGATAATGCTAGAGCTGCTAATATATTACAATCTAAAAGAAATAATAAGAATACTAAATTTGGTCATGCTTTAATGCAACTTTCCACCGGTACTACATTTACTTATTATGGTGATGAAATTGGTTTATTTGGAGTTAATCCACCTGATGAAAATGTTAGATGTCATATGGATTGGGGTGAAAAAACCGATTGTATAGATCCTAGTGGTGCTGAAGTAGTAGAAAATATTTATGGATCAGTAATAAAACAAAAGAAAGATTCTAATTCTATTCTTAATTATATTAAAAGAATTAATTATATTCGTAATTCTAGTAATGCGATAAGAAAAGGGAAATTTAATTTAATTGAATTTAATGATAATTATGTTTTAGCTTTTGAAAAGATATATAATAATGAAAGAAATGTAATTATTATTAATTTTAATGATAACGATGCTGAATATGATTTATCTAAATTGAATTTAGATAAATTAAAGAAATATTCATTAGTTGTTGATAATATTAAAAATATAAAATTTGATAAAAATAAGGTTAAAATGCCTTCAAAATCAATTTTAATTTATAAATAGGAGTGTATATATGGCAAATTTAAGTTTAAAACATTTGTACAAGGTTTATCCAAATGGAACTAAAGCTGTTAGTGATTTTAATATGGAGATCAAAGATAAAGAATTTATTGTCTTTGTTGGACCTAGTGGATGTGGTAAATCGACTACTTTAAGAATGATAGCAGGACTTGAAGATATTTCTGCTGGTGAATTATTTATTGGGGATACATTAGTTAATGATATTGAACCTAAAGATAGAGATATCGCAATGGTTTTCCAAAACTATGCTCTTTATCCTCATATGACTGTTTATGATAATATGGCTTTTGGATTAAAATTAAGACATATTCCAGATGCTGAAATTCATGAAAAAATATTATGGGCTGCTAAAATACTTGGTATTAGTGATTATTTAGATCGTAAACCAAAGGCAATGAGCGGTGGTCAAAGACAACGTGTTGCTTTAGGTAGAGCTATTTTAAGAAATCCTAAAGTATTCTTACTTGATGAACCTTTAAGTAATCTTGATGCTAAATTAAGAACTCAAATGAGAAGTGAAATCTCTAAGATTCATAAAGAATTAGGTACAACATTTATTTATGTTACTCATGATCAAGTTGAAGCTATGACTATGGGTAGTAGAATTGTTGTTATGAAATTAGGTAGAGTTCAACAAATCGATACTCCTAAAAATTTATATAATTATCCTGAAAATAAGTTTGTCGCTGGATTTATTGGAACTCCTCAAATGAATTTCTTTAATGTTTCATTATTAAAAGATAAAGATAATGTTAATATTAATTTTAAAGATTGTGATGATAAATTAACTATCCCTTTCAATTCTTTATTAAAAGTAATGCCTAATTATTTTAATGGTAATAAAGATGTTGTTTTAGGTGTTAGATGTGAACATATTTCTATTGATCCTGAAATGGTTAAAAAGAGTAAAAATATTATTAAAGTTAAAGTATCTCATTTTGAAGACTTAGGTAGTGAAACTTTAGTTTATGGTGATTTAGATATGGAAGGTAATGGATATGATGAATCTAATACTAGAATTATTATTAAATCATTTAGTAATAAATTAGAATTAAGTCAAGGTGATGTTATTGATGCTGCTATCGATATTAATTATTTACATTTCTTTGATAAAGAAACAGAAGAATCAATCGCTCCTAGATTACCTAAAGTTAATTTATTTGATGTAAGTGTTGAAGATAACATTTTAGATTTATTAGGCAATAAGATTGCTTTACCTGAAGCTATTAAAGTAGAAAATGCTAATAATATAGAAATGTTATTACCTTGTGATGCTATTAGTTTTGATGGCGATATTAATGCTGAAGTTGTTTTAATTGAAGAAATTAATGAACAAAAATTAATTCATCTTAAAATTAATGATCGTGTTTTCTTTGCTTATGGTGATAAAGATTATAAAGTTGGCGATAAAGTAAAAATCGCTATTGATTTTACTAGAATCGAAATGAGTATAAATGGTAAAGAAATAGTAAAGCCATTAGAAGAACGTGATAGTATTCTAGTTGGTTTTACAAGTCAAGCAACATTAAAATCTTCTAAGAAGACATATGAAAAATTTGTTATTACTGATTGTAACAAGCAAGTTGAAACTATTATTAAAGAACAAAATAGTGCTTTAAATGAATTAAGAATTGATCCAGAAATTCCTAAGATTCTTAAAAAAGAATATAAAGAAAAATTGTCAATTATAAAGGCTGAAGAAGCTTTCCAATTACAAAAAGGTGAACTTGGAAAAGATGGCAAAGTTAAAGTAAAAAATAAAGCAAAAGAAGAAATTGCTAAAGCTACTAAAAAATATCAAGAAGGTATAGCAAAATTCAATGAGAATAAAAATAGACTTTTAGGCTTATCAAATGAAGAAAAAGCAAAATTAGATGAAAAAGCTAAAGTTATTTCTGTTCCTTTTGAAGAAAGAATCAATGAAATAAAATCATATTTAGATGAATTTAAGAAAGTTATCAACAATCACGATAAAGCTTTATTAAACGAATCTAAAGAACTTAAACATGAAGCCTTAAATGAATTTAACGCTTTTAAAGAGAAAAACCTTGCAGAACTCAAGGAAAAAACTAATATTTCTACTTTAGAAGAATTTAATAAACTTCAAGGTAATGTTGAATTCTCTGAACGCCAAGGATTCTTTATGTATAATGGATTCTATTTTAAATGTAGTGAATCTATTGAAAATAAGATGATTCAAGCATTGCAATCAAATACATTTAATAGTATTTATAGGATTGAAATAAACCACGATGCTTATACTATTTCTAATGATGAAAATGATCTTGAAGCAACTGTAGTTGATAAAGTAGACTACGGTAATAAGAAATTCGTTAAATGTGAAACAATACACGATACATTATACGTTTTAAGTGATAAAGATTATAAAAAAGGTGAAAAGATTCGCTTAAAAATTGATGTTAATAATTGTCAATTATACGAAAATCATTTTGATATAAGATTACACTAATTAGACTATCTAAAATAAAAAGTTCCACTTTATAAGGTGGAACTTTTTTAGCTAGCAGAATTAATATAATATATATTATTTTTGCTTTTCTTTCTTTCTTCTAGTTGCGCCAACAATTATTAATGCAATTCCTAAAATTAAGATAAATGCACCAACAACATTAAAAACAATTTTTGGTACTAATATAAAACTATTGAAATTGTTTATAGTGTCTTGTGATGGATTACCCTCGATAAAATTTTTTTGAGAGATTGCTAAAATTATATTTGAAACTATTAATTCAAGTATAGAAACAAATGAAAATGCGACCCCACCAAAAAGTATTACTTTAGTTTTGCGTTCATCTGAATATTTCATAATTTTATTAAATGCTTCATCAATGTTGTTTTTGTCTGAATTAGATGAAGTATTATTAAATAATTCGGCAATATTAACATTAAGAGCCTTAGCTATTTTTACTAAATCTTCGTTTTTGATTTCAACTAAATCTTCTTCATAATTTTCTAATAAAGATTCTGAAATGTCAGTCTTTGTGCTTAAATCCTTAATTGATAAACCCATTAATATTCTTTTTTCTTTTAATTTGCTTCCAGGTGTCATATGTATCTCCTTGGGAATATTTTATTATATTTGAAGCAAAAATAATAGAGAAAAATAATAAAAAATTAAAAATATTTAAAAATAATAAAAAATAATATAAAATAATAGACAAATTATAGCGAATATTGTAAATTATTAATAGGAGATTAAAAAAGATGAAAATTGAATGGTTAAATCATAAAAACAAATTAGGATTTGCATCCTTTCAAAATAACTGCATAACTTTTAATATGGCATTACTTCAATATTTCAAATCGAATTATGTTAGAATTGGTGTTGATAGTAATCTTAAAAAGATCATTGTACAGCCACTTAGTAATGAAGCTGTTGATATTGGAGCTATTGATGAAGGCACGATTTATAAAATAAGTATAAATAAGTCATATGGTAGAATCACTAATAAAGGATTAATTAATGATTTAATAGAAAATTATCGTTTCAATATTAATGATAAAAAATTTACTTCAACTTATGATGAAAAAAATGACATTATTATAATTGATCTAGATAAGGAGGTTATATAATATGATAAATTTATTAACTAGCGCTTGGACAATCGAAAATTATATGATTTTTGTTTGGCTAGGAATCTTTATTATCGCAATTTTAGTGGAAATTTTGACTGTTGAATTAGTATCTGTATGGTTTGCAGGCGCTGCATTTATAGCATTTATTTTATCTTGGATACCAGGAATTCCATATTGGGGAGAAATAATTTCATTCGTTTTGGCAAGTGCACTTTTATTATTCTGCTTAAGGCCTCTTACAACAAAATTGTTAACTAGAAAAGAGGTAAAATCTAATATTGAAGAATTAATTGGAAAAAAGGCTAAAGTAGTTAAAAAAATCTCGGAATTAAATAATGGTGAGATTATAATTAATGGTGTAACGTGGACTGCAGTGTCATCTGAACCAACAATCGAAATTAATGAAGGTGACATTATAAAAATTGTTGCAATTAACGGTAATAAAATTATTGTTAAAAAAATAGATTAAAATAAGGAGGAACATATTATGGAGCCATGGGCAATTATCTTAATCGTATTTGGTGTATTTTTATTTATAATGTTATTAGTTGTTATTTCTAACATTAGAATTGTAAAGCAAACTAATAAATATATTATTGAAAGATTTGGCGGCTACGTTAAAACTTGGGGTGTTGGTGTGCATTTCCTTATTCCTTTTGTTGATAGAGTAGCTGAAGTTGTTTCATTAAAAGAACAAGTTAAGGACTTTGATCCACAACCTGTTATTACTAAAGATAATGTAACTATGCAAATTGATACTATCGTATTTTATCAAGTTACAGACCCAAAACTATATGCATACGGAGTTGAAAATCCTATTAGTGCTATTGAATTTTTAAGTTCTACAACATTAAGAAATATAATTGGTGAATTAGATTTAGATGAAACATTAACAAGTAGAGATGTTATAAACGTTAAAATGAGAGCAATTTTGGATGAAGCAACAGATCCTTGGGGTATTAAAGTAAATCGTGTTGAATTAAAAAATATTTTACCTCCTAAAGATATTCGCGATGCAATGGAACGTCAAATGCGTGCTGAAAGAGAAAAAAGAGAGAAAATATTATTAGCTGAAGGTGAAAAACAAAGTGCTATTTTAATTGCTGAAGGTAATAAAGAAAGTGCTATTTTAAATGCTGAAGCTGAAAAACAAAAGAAAATCAAAAATGCTGAAGGTGATGCTGCAGCAATTATTGCTGTAAAAGATGCAGAAGCACAAGGTATTATTAAAGTTCGTGAAGCTGAAGCTCAAGGCTTAGAAGCTTTAAAAAGAGCTGGAGTCGACGAAACTGTATTAAAACTTAAATCTTATGAAGCTTTAGGAAAAGTTGCTGAAGGACAAGCTACTAAATTAATCATCCCTAGTGATCTTACAAATCTAGCTTCTATAGTATCTAGCGTTAGTGAAATTGTTAAAAAGTAATTAAATTAAAAAACTAGAAATATAACAACTTTCATAGTAGAAAATAGTTATAATTTCTAGTTTTTATTTTACTGAATTTAAATAATTATCAATTGCAACGATATTAGAATTATTGAAATTATAATAAGTTTTGTATTTTGAAGGAATTGCTATACCATTAAAACTAACTAATGGCGAATAAGCAATTTTTATATCGCTATTTGAATAATTTATTCCAAAAGCAATACCAAGAGATTCAACACTATAATCACTAGCTTCAGTATTAATTTCACTAGCTAATGTGATAGCTTCTTTTGATAAAGAACAATACTCACTAAAAGAAGCAAGCATACCACTATCATAATTAATAAATGAGTATAATTTGTTTAAATTCTTAAGATAATTATAAACATAGGTTGGGGTTAAGATAAAATCATAATATTTATTAAATGTTTCATTATTTTCAGTAATATATTTATCTAATATTGTAATATTATTAGAATCATTCATATTGAACTTATAAACACCATCTTTTAAATTAATAAAACCATGTCTAAAACTATCTTTATTTTCTTTTCTTAATTCAACTAGATATTCATCTGAATAATTATAGTAAATATAATTAGAAGTATAGTTAATAGTTCCTATTTTAATATTTTTATTATCAGATGTAACTGTTCCACCTAAATCGTAAGAATAGTTATAATTAGATATATAACTAGCTATATTTTGAATATCTTGATATGAATCAGGATAATTTATATCTTGATAATTGAATGTCTTTAATTCGTCAATAGATGTTTTATTTAAATCATGAAATTTCATTGTAATATTATTTGATTCATTAAAATAAATTGATAGATTAAACTGAGCACTATTTAATATTTCCAATGATATAGTAGATGAAGAATTATTTAACATGAATTGAATTAAAGATTGCTTATCTTCTAGTATGTTTTGGAATAATAATTTATTAAATAAATCTGCATCTTTAGTATTAGTTAAATTATATTTATTATCTTTAGTTAATGCTAAATTATCATAATAATTTCCACTTTCCTGGAAGGTATAAACGAACTTATTTAAAGTCGTAAAATCTCTACGATTATAGGTAGGATTTATAATTTTATTATCTTTAATAATATATTCAAAAACCGTCGTATTAGAAGTGGAAACCCCGTAGTTTCTAAATATTTTTTCAGAATTTGTAGAAAAATAATAATTATTTTTTGTTACTTTTTCAATGTTTTTAAATTCAATTTTTTCATCTAAAAGGAGATTTCCTTCGTAAGAAATTGTGTAATTATTTGCTTTTTTAAATCTATTAAAAACTTGTTGAACATTTAGTGATTCGCCAACTGTTAATTCTAAAACTTTTAATACTTTATCAGTGCCTTTTAAAGAAACCTTGATAGTTACGTTTCCTAAGCTAATTCCTTTTATAATACCTGCTTTTGAAACTGTAGCAATATCATTATTTGAACTTTCAAAAGTAAAAAGATTATAATTTGTTATTTCTTTGTTATTAATAGAAATATTGATTTGCAAATATTCATTAATTCCTAAATAGGTATTGTCAATTGAAATAGAATATTTTTGACTTGGAGTATTATTACAACTGACTAAACTAAAATTACAAAGTATTAATGCTGTTAAAATAAACCTAGCTTTCATATATTATCCTATTAAAGTGTGATATTGATCCAAAGTAGTATTAAATTGAACTCTTTCTAAAATTTCTGGTCTAACCCAATTTTTGCTGACTCCACTTGGCATTTCAGATAAAGGAGTATATATTTTAAAACTTAATTTTTGATCAAAACCAGCTGATAAAAAGATATAATTTCCTATAGTTTTTATAGTTTTAGGAAGATAAACACTATTAAGAACTTGATAATTATTAAATGCATATGCGCCAATAGTTTCTAATCCTTCAGGTAATTCTAGATTTTTTATTTTAGCGATAGTTCCACCATCAAATCCTTTTTCACCAATATTTTTTAATGTTGTTGGAAATACTATTGCTGTTATCGAAGTTAATCCATAAAAAGAACTAGTGCCAATACTATTAATTTTTGTTTTAGATAAATCTAAAGTAGTAAATGAAGAACAGCCTAAGAAAGCTTTATCTTCGATTACTTCTAAATTTTTATGAAAATTAAATTTAGATAATGAAATACAACTTGAGAAGCATCCTTCTTTAATAGTTGTAATAGATTCAGGAATTTCAATACTTGTTATCGAATGATTTCCATAAAAAGCATAACTTCCTATATTAGTAACAGTAGCAGGTATGCTTAATTTTTTAAGTTGTGAACAAGAATAAAATGCCTTATCACCAATTGATGTTAAATTATTTGGTAAAATTAAGGCTGTAAGTCCTGCACAAGAATTAAATAAGCCATTAGGTACTTCTTTAATATTATTGTTATTATTAAAAGAAAAAGAAGTTAAAGAGCGATCTTTATAAAAAGCATATTCGCCAATAGTTTCAACTTTACTAGGAAGTTTAAAACTTGTTAAAGATGAATTTTCACTAAAAGCATAATCACCGATTGTTTTTAAATTACTTTCATCTAAATCTATTGTCAAAGTCGTTAAAGAACTTAGAGCTGCTAATCCACGATATTCAATTGTTTCAACACTATTAGGAATTGTAATTGAAGTTAAATTAGTACAACCATAAAATGCATAACTACTGATAGTTTTTGTAGCTTTATTTATATCATAAGTAGTATTCTTACTCCCTAATGGATAATTAATTAATGTTGAGTAATCTTTACTATATAAAACATTGCTTAATGAAGTATATGTTTTATTTTTCTCATCAACAACAAATTTTATTAATGAAGATTCATGAGAAAATGCATTTTCGCCTATATAAGAAACTGAAGAAGGAATATCAATTTCTTTTAATGAAGTATTCAAAAAGAAAGCTTCACTTTCTATAGTAGTTATACCATTCGGAATATCAAGTTTAGTAAGACCAGCTACATTAAAAAAAGCTTTTTTACCAATTTTTCTTAAGCTTTTTGGAAGTTCGACAGATTTAATTTCACTAAACATAAAAACTTCATCAGCAATTTCTCTTACTGGTTTGCCTTTATATAATTCAGGAATTATTATATCTTCTTCATTAGATAAATTTTCAGTTAGTATATAACCATCTTTTTTCTCGTTTAGTTCAAATTGAAGACCATCAGTATATTGAGTTTTAGTATAAGTTTCTTTATTACATGATGTCATAAATCCACTTAATAAGCACAACGAGCATAATGATAAAACTTTTTTATTCATAATAATTATTCTCCTAAATTTAATATGTAATCTGGAATTACAACTTTATCAAAATTATTATATTTAATTGCTGTTATGGTATTTGATAAAGATCCTGAATCAGTAGATGAAGTTGTTGTTAATTCAATATAATCGAACTTATTATTATCATCTAAATATAAAGAGAAATTATCTTTACTAGAACTTGTTAAGCCACCTTCATCGCTTGGAATTAAACAAGCTAAAATATAATCATATGTTTGATAATAAGTAGTATATTTATTATTACCTTCGTATTTATAGCAAGCACCATTTACGCCGTTAAACATTAAAGGCAAATAATCAAATGCAATATTGGATGTACCGAAATATGAATTGAAATCAAATTCTTTGAAAACTTCATGCGTATCTATGTTCACATAATACATCATTAATTTATTATTGACTTCTTTATAAGCTACATAAAAATTGACATTTTGAGAAGTATATGAATTAACAAAATCACTATAAATAATTTTATTATTTAAATCATAATAATAATTTGTAATCTCAGTTTTATTATCAATAATTACTTGATAAGAATGGTGGCTTTGAAGTTCATTTAAAGCTGCTGTTAATTTAACACTATTTTCATCATCTTGATATGCTTTTATTTTACTTGGAGAAGTAGTTTGGAATTTTGATAACTGAAGTTTAAATTGATATTGATAAGCGTAAATTGATCCTTCACTTTCTTCACTAGTATATTCTAATAAAATTTGAAATTGATCAAAAACTTCTCCATCAAAATGCAAAGCAAATTGGGAACAACTTAATTTTTCTTCACCACCATTTAAATAGCCATAGCCTGTTAAAAAATAAGATATATCGAAACTAGAAAAACCAAGTTCATTTAAATTATATAATTCGTACCAATTTGGCTGTCCCTTAATTCCTTTTAAATTTTTAACTTTAAGATCTATAAAATTATTCTTCATTTGCTTATCATATTCAGCTTTATATGAAGTGGTATAAACTTTATTAGTTGCGTAATCTAATTGATCTTGATTTAAATAACCATCTTTGTCTTTATAATATGATTCTTGAACTATTGTTTCGCTAGTTAATTCATCTTTTTCTTCATAGTAATAGGAATCTTTAGAAATTTCTATTTTAGTTTCGTAAGTTTCTTCGGTAGAAGATGAACTAGAACTAGAACTTTCTATATTCATAATTCCTAAAGTGCCTTTTGCAGTAAAATTATCTAATTTAGAAATGGCATTATTTAATTTGGTATATGTTCCTTCTTCATTATTATCGTTATTTACTTTCCCACAAGAAGATAGAAATAGAATTGGGACTAAGCAAAGTACATATTTTGGTATTTTCATATTTTCCCTCGCGTATATTTTAAATGTTACAAAATAAAAGAAAACAATTTTTTTATTAAAAATAAAAAATAATGCAAAAAAATATGATGATTATATAATATTTAAGTGATATGAGAAAAATATTTATCCTACCAACATTAACAATTTTATTATCAGGATGTAATAATAATTCTAATAATTTTTATTATATTTCTGGAACTTTTTCTAATACTAATAAAAAAATAAAATTTAATAAACGTTCCGATAAACAATTTGAATGTTTGAATTTAGCTCTTAAAAGAGGTGATACTTTTAAGTTTGAAGGACCAAGTAAAATTTCTTATGATGCTTTTGATAATGAATCAAAAAAGTCAATTATAAAAGAAGAATCAAACTCTTTTTATGTTTTGAATGAAGGGATATACAATGTTAATATTTTAATAAATAAGGATATTGAAGTTTATTTTAATAAAATAAGTTCTGCATATAAAGAAGCTAAATTATATTCTTTAAAATATAGTGAAGGTATTAAATTAAATTATAATGATTCGGATTTTACTTATTATTTAGATGATTTTTTTATACCGTTTAATGATCAATTTTATATAAAATTAGATGATGATAAATTAAACTATGATGATCTATATTTGAATGATAATACTTCTAAATATTTTAATGAAATCGAAGATAATATAAAGAATTTAACAAAAGGAACATTTGATTTAAAAGTCGATTTTTTGAACAAAAAGCCTTTAGAACTTACTTTAAAAAAAGAAATTCAAGTTAATTTTCTTGATATAAGTAAGGATGAAATGATTAATATTGTTGATGATTTGTCTACTAATTATTTAGCCAATTCAATAGGTTCAACTATAAAGCAAAAAACAATTAATGATGGCAATGTTTCAAATATTAATATAAAGATTAATAGATTTGAAAATGAAGTTAATGAAGTAATTGAAGATTTAACTAATAGTAAAAAAGATATTTATGATACATATTTAACATCTAGACAACTTAATAAAATTTACGTTAGTGAAATAGATCCTACAAAGTCTTATGCTAATGCTCAAAAGATTATTTCGGATAGTAATGAAAATGGAATTAGCATTTCTAAAGCTAAAGATATTATAAATAACGTCAATGATAATACAAATTTATTTTTATCAAGTACGATTAAAGAAATTTATAAAGGCTCTTATGTTAACCAAAATAACGAAAGCTTAACTAATTTTAAAAATAGATTAACTTATGAAGTTAAATACTTAAATGATTATTGCGATGCTTTAGATATAACATTAACAAATTTTGAATATTACACGTCTAGTTCATTAAATAAAGCTTTTTTTTATAAATTAAATTTAAAACTTGATGAAAATTTAATCCTATTATCTTTAAAGATGAATAAAATTGAATATAACATCGAAGATGTGGTTTATGATGAAAATAAAGATATTTATAACGTAAAAGAAGGAGCTTCTGAATTAAGTAACGTTTTAACTGATATCGAAATCAAACAAGGAAACAAAACTACAAATAACGAAAATAATTTCTTATTAAAAGAAGATATTTATTTTGCAAATAAAATTGATGGATTTGATTTATTATTAGATGCAGGTGATACTTTTTCAATAAGTGATATTAACTTATCTTTATCTCCAACTACATCATTAGATAAGAATAATTTTTATATAAAAAATTATGATGAAAAATATATTAGACAATTAAATAATGTTTATGAAGCATTTAATCCAAATAAAGAAGGAACTATCTTAACTATTGGCAATTCTTATAATAACGTTGAATGTAAAATTAAAGTAATAATTGACTATCATGTTGCTAAATCAATCGCAATAAAAGACGAAAAATATGTAGAAAATTATTACTCTGGAAAAACTTATAATTTTAATATAAATTTAGAGCCTAGTAAGGCTAAACAAGGTGTAAAAGTTGATATTTTAGATAGTGAATTTGTAATTCTTACTAATTTAGTAAATAATGAAACTAGTTCATTATTATCATTAAAATTTCTTAAAGAAGGGATAGGAAGAATTAAAATTACTTCACTTAATGATTCTAGTTTATCTATTATTAAAACTTTTGAAATTAAAGAAAATGCAGATTTTATTAATATTGCAGGTTCTTATTTTGATACATCATATTCTTCAAATTGGGTATCTAAAATTATTATAAATGATGATGGTTCAGTCACTTTAATTAATGACAGGAATTTAGATATTACGTTTAATGTTGCATTAAATAATAATGTATTAACTTTAAGTGGAAAAAATACATATATCAAAAAATTTCAAGCTGAGGTTGGTTTTGATCATTTAAATAACAAGTCTATAAAGAATGTTTCTATTAACTTTAATAATAGTGAATACGAATCAATCGAATATACAAATTACGCTCAAGATATTTATTTAAATGGAGAATTTATAAGTAGTGATAATGAAAAGATTATCTTTAAGAAAACTGCGATAAATCCATATAATGGAAAATTTGAAATTACATATGAAGGACATAAGATTTCTGGTACATACAAGTTAACAAGTGGTACTTATTTAGACATGTATAATTATGGAAATGGAACAGTTACGGATGGTGGGACACTTGCTCCAAAAATAAATAAAATAAAAGTAAATAAAGTAGATGAAAAAAATAATTTATTTGTAATTTCTTTATATACAAATTATACAAACTTAGTAAAAACAATTGAGTTTAGCAAGGTTTTTTAAAAAAAGTAGCACTTTTTAAAAGGAATTTAAATAAAAAAGACATATTGTTTTTAATAAATATGTCTTTTTATCTCGCTATTTTATAATAGGCTAAAACGATTATTTATATTTATAGAATCCTTCGCCTGATGATTTACCAAGTTTTCCTTCATCAATATATTTTTTAAGCATTTTTGCCATACCTTTAAAGTTATAAGGAGCTAAGAATGAAGGAATTTTTACATACATCATAACGATGTTATAAGCGGTTTTTAAACCAACTGTATCTAAAATTTGGAAAGGTCCTTTTGGTGAACCAGTGCCAAGAGTCCAAGCTTTATCAATACTTTCTGGATCACTTATTTCATTAACATATAAATCCATACCAGAGAATAATAATGGAACGAGCATTGAATTTAATAAATAACCTGATTTTTCTTTCAAAACTGGAAGAGGAATCATTCTAATTTCTTTAGCAAATTCAATTACTTCATCAAAATATTTTTTCTCAGTTTTACTTTGAGACATAACTTCAGTCATATTATTTTTCCAAATAGTGTTTGCAAAGTGTAATGATAAGAATTTGTTAGGTCTACCAGTATCTTTTGCAAATTTACTTGGTAATAATGTTGATGAATTAGTAACGATGATTGTTTTTTCAGGCAATACAAGTGCTAATTTTTTATAGAAATTTTTCTTTTCTTCAACGTTTTCAGCCATTGACTCGATTACAATATCAGCATCTTTACAAGCTTTTGCCATATCTAATTCAAGCTTTATATTACTGTAAGCATTTTCGACTTTTTTAATACATTCTTCTTCATTAAAAGAATCAACATCTGCGATTCCCATGCACCAATTTTCTTTAGTTTTTCCTTCAGGAGATGCCATCTTTTTAATTGAAGCAATGTAATCTTCCTTTAATTTATCAAGCTTAGGTTGAGTTCTACCGATACTTCCTTCACTTCTTAACCAAATAGTTACATTAAAGCCACAATATGCAGCTTGAAATGCAATTTGACTACCCAATACGCCACCACCAGCGACAACGACATTATTTAATTTCATTTTTAATACCTCATGTCTAAAAGATTAGCATTTTTTAAATTAATTTGAAATCTTAATAATTGAAAAAATATAATAAATAAATAAATATTTTTAACAAAAAGTATAATAGTTTACTTATTGTTATATTTAGTTAATTATTTTTACTCAAGTAAAGTGTTATCGCTATTTAATTATTAATAAAAATTTATTAAAATATTGTTAACAATGGAGAAAATATATGGATAAAATACGAGTTATTGAAGTTAAAGAAAGTGTGTTTAAAAATAATAATGAGCATGCTGCTTTATTAAGAAAAAAACTTAAAGAAAGAGGAACTTATTTACTAAACGTAATGTCAAGTCCTGGAAGCGGAAAAACAACCACTCTTGTAAATGTCTTAGGAAGATTAAAAGAAAAATTTAATATCGCTGTTATGGAAGCAGATATTGATAGCGATGTAGATGCTAGAACCATTGCTAATAGTGGCATTGATTCTATTCAATTACATACTGGAGGAATGTGTCATCTTGATGCTTCAATGACTGAACAAGGAATTGATAATTTAAATAATAAAAATTACGATTTAATTATTTTAGAAAATGTTGGCAATCTTGTTTGTCCGGCTGAATTTGATACAGGAAGTATTAAAAATATGAATATTTTAAGTGTTCCTGAAGGTGATGATAAACCTTTAAAATATCCTTTAATGTTTGAAGTTTGTGATCTTGTCGTTATTAATAAAATTGATGTTTTACCTTATTTTGATTTTGATGTAGAAAAAGCTAAAGCAAATATTTTAATGCGTAATAAAAACGCAAAAATATTCTTAATTTCAGCAAAAACTGGTGAAGGTGTACCTGAATTAGTTGAATATTTAGCAAATGAAATAATTAAATTTAAAACGGAGAAATAGATTATGCCTGAAATGAGTAATGTTTACACACCTAAATTTAAAGGAGATAAAAATCCACGAAATAAAATTTTAAAACTTGGTCAAAAAATTACCGATAGAATTGGCCACAAAGTAACTTCTGATGATCCTGAATATTGGGGCCTAGCTTGTATTGTCACTGATGAAATGGCTGATATCGCACTCAAAATGGATGTAAGAGTTCCTTTAACTTTTGAGCAATTAAAAAAGAAAACTAAATTAGAAGATACAAAATTACAATCCTTATTAGACCAAATGTCTTATATTGGATTACTTGAATATAATTGGGAAAATGAAAAACGCGAAAAACAATATATTCTTCCTATGTTTGTTCCAGGCAGTGCTGAATTTACAAACATGAGAAAGGAGCAACTCGATGAACATCCTGAATTAGCTCAATTCTTTGAAAGAATGACTTTTTTACCGCTTGAAAAAGTGACTCCAATGGTTCCACTAGGCGGAGCTGGAATTGGAATGCATGTCATCCCAGTTGAAAAAGCTATTTCAACTGAAAATAAATCTATTGATATTGAACATATTTCTTATTGGTTAGATAAATATGAAGGACATCTTAGCCTTGGACTTTGTTCGTGTAGATATGGACGTTCTATATTAAAAGAAGGATGTGGAGATGATCCTGAAGAATGGTGTATCGGCGTTGGAGATATGGCTGATTACTGTGTAGAAACCAAAAAAGGCCGTTATGCAACTAAAGAAGAAGTTTTAGGCGTTTTAAAACGTGCTGAAGATAATGGATTTGTTCATCAAATAACTAATATTGATGGTGAAAATAAAATTTTTGCTATTTGTAATTGTAATGTCAACATTTGTAATGCTTTAAGAACTAGCCAATTATTTAATACTCCAAATATGTCAAGAAGTGCATATGTTGCACATGTTGATCCTATAAACTGTGTTGCTTGTGGTAAATGTGTTGAATATTGCCCTGCAGGTGCGGTTAAATTAGGCCAAAAATTATGTACAAAAGATGGTGAAATTCAATATCCTAAACATGAACTTCCTGATGCATTAAGTTGGGGCGAAGATAAATGGAATGAAGACTATCGCGATAAGAATAGAATTAATTGTTATGACACTGGTACTGCTCCTTGTAAAGCCAATTGCCCTGCACATATCGCTGTTCAAGGTTATTTAAAAATGGCACATGAAGGAAGATATAAGGAAGCTTTAGCATTAATTAAAAAAGATAATCCATTACCTGCTGTATGTGGAAGAATTTGTAATAAAAAATGTGAAGATGCTTGTACTAGAGGCTTAATTGATGAAGCTGTTTCTATAGATGAAGTTAAAAAATTCATTGCAGAACTCGATTTAAATAAAGAAACTCGATATGTTCCGCCAGTAATTATTCCATCAAACATTTATAAACATTGGAATCAAAAAATTGCTATTATTGGTGCTGGTCCTGCTGGTTTAAGCTGCGCCTATTATTTAGCAGAGAAAGGCTATTTGCCAACTGTATTTGAAAAGAATAAAAAGCCAGGTGGTATGTTAACTTATGGTATACCTTCTTATAAATTAGAAAAAGACGTGGTTTTTGCTGAAGTTGATGTATTAAAAGAAATGGGCGTTGAATTTAAGTTTGGTGTAGAAGTAGGCAAAGATATAACAATTGAAGAATTAAGAAAAGAAGGATACACAGGTTTTTATATTGCTATCGGTTGTCAAGGTGGTAGACTTCCTGGAATTATAAACGAAAATGCTAATGGAAGTATGACAGCTGTTCAATTTTTAAAAGATGTTCAAAATAATAAAGTTCAAAAACTTGATGGTGATGTCGTTGTAATTGGTGGTGGAAATGTTGCTATCGATGCTTCTAGAACATCTATAAGACTTACTGAAGGCAAAGTTAGTATGTTTGCTTTAGAAACTAGAGATATAATTCCTGCTAGCGATGAAGAAATCAAAGAAGCTACCGAAGAAAATGTTTCTATTAATTATGGATGGGGGCCAAAAGAAGTTTTAGTTGATGAAAATAATAATGTAAAAGGTATTATTCTTAAAAAATGTATAAGTGTTTATGATGAAAATAAGAAATTTTCACCTAAATATGATGAGAATGAGTTATTAACTATTGAATGTAAACATATAATTTTCTCAATTGGTCAATCTATTGAATGGAAAGATTTATTAAAAGGAACTAAAGTTAAATTTAATAGAAATAATACACCTATTGCTGATAAATTAACTTATCAAACTAATGAAGAAGATATATTCGTTGGTGGTGATGTTTATACAGGACCAAGCTTTGCAATTAATGCAATTGCTCAAGGTAAAGAAGGTGCTATTTCATTACATAGATATGTTCAACTTAATACAAGTTTAACTATTGGTAGAAATAGAAGAGACTTTATTACTTTAGATAAAGAAAATTTAGAAATTCCTCAATATGACAAGACTCCTAGAACTAAAATTCATATTGATACAAACATTTTAAAAGAAAGTCCTTTTAAAGATTCTAGAAAAGTCATGACTGAAGAAGAAGTTAAAAAAGAGACGAATAGATGCTTAAAATGTGGTGCTAGTATCGTTGATGAAAATAAATGTATTGGTTGTGGTATTTGTACTACTAAGTGTGAATTTGATGCAATACATTTAACTCGTGATCTTCCAGAAGCAAGTAAAATGGTTAGAAGTGAAGATAAATTTAAAGCTATTCTTCCTTATGCTGCAAAACGTGCTATAAAAATCAAATTTGGTAAGAAAACACCAGAAATGAAAGAGTCACAAAGAAAACATAAAGAATATGTAAAAAATAAAAAGAAAAATAAGGCAAAAGATTAATGCATGAATTAGGTATAGTTTTTTATATATTAGATGATGTTAAAAAAGTAGCTTTTGAAAACAATGTAGAACATGTTAATAGTGTAACTTTAGCAGTTGGTGAAGTATCAACTGTAATTCCAGAATATCTTTTAGATTGTTGGAATTGGGCTACTAATAAAAGTGAATTAACTAAAAATTGTAAATTAAAAATTGAGACTATTAAAGCATTTAGTTATTGCGAAACTTGCAAAACTGAGTTTGAAACAGTAAAAAATGGGAAAACATGCCCAAAATGTGGAGGTAGTCATACTTATTTGGTGAAAGGAGATGAAATTAATATTAAAGAAATTGAAGTTATTTAATATTAATAGGTAAATTATGTACGATGTAATAATAATTGGTGGTGGAGTAATTGGATGTTCCGTTGCTAGATTTCTTTCTCAATATAAAGGCAATTTCTTGTTGCTTGAAAGACATAATGATGTTGGTGAAGAAACTACTAACGCAAATAGTGGAATAGTACACAGTGGCTATGATCCATTGCCAGGAAGTAAGAAAGCTTATTTTAATGTTAAAGGATGCAAGATGATGCCTAAAGTCTCTGAAGAATTGGATGTCCCATTTAAGAAAAACGGCTCTTTAACAATAGGTTTTAATGAAACTGATTTAGAAACTTTAACTAGTTTATTAGAAAGAGCAAAAGAAAATGGTGTTGATGCAGAAATTTTAAATTATGATGAACTCCATAAAAGAGAGCCAAATTTAAATAAAGAATGTAAATATGCTTTATATTGTAAAGATGCTGGAATTATTTCCCCATTTAATTTATGTGTTAGTTTTATGGAAAATGCAATGGATAATGGAGTTAAATTAAAGTTAAATACCGAAGTTATAAAAATTGAAAAAATAAATGACTTCTACAGGGTTTTTACAAAAAATAATGAGATTTTCGATACAAAAGTATTGATCAATTGTACTGGTACAAGTAGTGATTTAGTAACTAATTTCCTTGAAAAACCAACTTTTAAAATCACTCCAAAGAAAGGCGAGTATATCTTATTTGATCACTTTGACCAAAATTTTGTACATAGCACTTTATTTATGTGCCCTACAGAATTAGGAAAAGGTGTCTTATTTTCTCCAACAACTTCAAATAATTATTTTATAGGGCCTAATAGTATAAGTAGTGATAGATGCGATACATCAACTGATAAAAATAGTTTTGATTATATAAAACAAGAAGCTAAGAGATTAATCCCTGATTTACCATTAACTGAAGTCATTAGAGAATTTGCTGGTGTACGTGCTAATAATGATAGTGATGACTTTATTATAGAAGAGAGTAAAACTAATAAGAATTTTATAAATGTTGCAGGAATTTCTTCGCCTGGACTTGCTAGTAGTCCTGCAATTGGTGAATATGTCGCAAATTATGTTAAAGACAAATTAAATTTAGAAATCAATAAAGAATTTAATCCTTATGTTAGAAAGCATTTAAAAGCAAATAATATAGAAGAATTAAATGAACTTATCAAAAAAAATAAGAAATATGGACATATTATTTGTAGATGTGAACAAGTTAGTGAAGGTGCTATTGTTGATGTAATTAATAGAAATTGCGGTGCAAGGACTGTAAAAGGTGTTAAAAAGCGTATTAGAGCTGGCTTTGGAAAATGTCAAGGAACATTCTGCCAAGATGAAGTAATTAAAATACTTGCACGTGAATTGCATTTGTCAATAGAAGATATAAAATATAGTGATTTTGATACTACAATCTTAAAGTATCAAGCAAAAGGTAAAAAAAGATGAAGACTGTAGATTTGATAATTATTGGTGGTGGTAGTGCTGGTTTAGCTAGTGCTATTAGCGCCTATGATAATGGAATAAATGATATTTTACTTATAGAAAGAAGTCATGAGCTTGGTGGCATTTTAAATCAATGCATTCATAATGGATTCGGTTTAAATTATTTTAAAGAAGAATTAACTGGTCCAGAATATGCTCATAAATTTATTGAAGAATTTAATAAGAGAAATATTAAATTTTTATTAAATACTTTAGTAAGTGATATTAAAGATGATCTTACTGTTACTTATGTGAATGAAGATGGAGCAACCGAAGTTAAAGCAAAAGCTATTATCTGTGCTTTAGGATGTAATGAAAGAACTTATGGCCAAATTATGATTCCTGGTGATCGCCCAAACGGAGTTTTTACTGCGGGATTAGCACAGAAATATATAAATATAGATGGTTTTTTAGTTGGTAAAAATGTTTATATTTTAGGTAGTGGTGACATTGGATTAATCATGGCTAGAAGAATGAGCTTAGAAGGGGCAAATGTAATTGGTGTTAGTGAATTAATGCCTTATAGTAATGGACTTAATAGAAATATTGTTCAATGTCTTAATGACTTTAATATCCCTTTAAGGTTAAGTAATACTGTTACAAAAATTATTGGAAAAGATAATTTAGAAGCTATTGAAATTGCTGATGTTGATGAAAAATTCAATATTATTGAAGGAACTAGAAAGATAATTAAATGCGATGCTTTATTACTTAGTGTTGGCTTATATCCTTTTATTAATCTATTAAAGAAAATTAATGTTAAATTATATAGAAACACTAAAGGTGTTTGTATTAATCAAAATTATCAAACTTCTGTAAAAGGATTATTTATTACTGGTAATAGTTTACATGTTCATGACTTAGTCGATGAAGTATCTAAAGAGTCAATCAAAGTCGGAAAATGTGCAAGTAATTTTATTAAAAATAGTGAAAATAAAGTTCTCAAAACTATCAATACAACAGCAGGAAATAATCTTGGGTATTTACTTCCTAATTTTATTGATGTTGATGATAAATTAAACGAAGTTACTTTCTCATTTAGAATTAATAAAATAATCAATAAAGGAACTATTGTCATAAAAGATAATGAAAAGGTACTTAAAAAGCTAAATAAAATGTATATGGTTCCTAGTGAAATGATAACTATTGTATTAAAAGATGTGGATTTTAAAAATATAGATTCTATAAGAATCGATGTAGTTGAGGATTAATGTATGGAAAAAGAAATGATTTGTATATGTTGTCCAAGAGGATGTCATATTTTAGTTAATGATCAAGGTATTTTTAATTATTCTTGTCCAAGAGGTCTTCAATACGCAAAAGATGAATTAACCCATCCAAAAAGGGTACTTACTACATCAGTAAAAATTAAAAATCCTATTGATATTTATGTTGTACCATGTAAATCTGATAAACCTTTACCAAAAGAAATGATTTTTGATGTTTTAAAAGAAATCAATAAAGTTGAATTAACTAGACCAATTGCAATGCATCAAATTGTTATTGAAAATGTATTGAATACAGGCGTCAATATTGTAACAACAAAAGAAATAAAGTAATTAAATTGTAGTTAATTAGTATAAAATTAGTAGTTTTTTTCTTTGTGTTTTAATTTTTATTGATTGACGATGAATTTTTAGCTCTTTATATTTATAAAGTTTTAATTAATTTACATATTTTTCATTGATAAAAAAGCTTATAACTTTTATAATTTTTATATGAATAAAAATAAGCTATTTATATTTCCTTTAGCAGCAATGGCTACTTTATCATTAAGCAGTTGCTCTTTTAAGGTTACAAAAAACCCAAATTTAGATTTTACAAACAAAGCTCTTGAATACTATAAAAGTTTAAGAAAAAAGTTAAATATTACTGATGATAAGCAAGAATATCATGCTTGGTATTATAATTCTGAACTTTTAAAAGGAGTAGTTTTCAATTCTCTTACCGATTATGAATATTTAGGAATAATTAATTTCCAAAATTTATGTTTCAGCGATACTGAATCAAAATATTATTTAGATATTCCTAATTATGATATTAGTTATGACAATACAACTGGTAATTTTGATTTACCTTCTTTTGTTGATAATCCAATTGATTTTATGAAACAACTACCAATGGTTTTAATAAAAGATAGTGATACCAGCGCAACTTTAGATGATGTTTATACTAAGTTTGATGAAGAAGGAAATATTGATCAATACGCTTATAAAGAAAATTATGACCCTACTTTATTTTATTTAGATGGTTTTAAATTTGAATTGAATATAGAAAATTTTAAAGATTTTGATATTGATTATTCAACTAAAAAAACTGCTATTTTAAAACGTGATATTTATCCGTTAATTGAGTCAATGACAGGCGGAGAAACTAATCAACTACCTTTAAATTTATCTTTATCAAAAATTTTATTGAAAAGTTATAATAAAGCTAATAATTTAACTGAAGGACAAAAAATACCTACGAATTTAACAATTCCTGGATATTTTGGAAAAGAAAAGAAAAATGTTGCTTTAGGACCTATCGGTTTTAAAGAATTATTTGAAGAAGAAACATACAAAGAAATTACTTCAGTAAAATTAGAAGAAGGTGTTACTGATTTATGCTTTTTTGCATTTAATGATGCTACTAATTTAAAAGAAATTAATATTCCAACGACTTTAGAAACTATTTCATTAAGTTCTTTATCTAATTTAAATTTAGATACTTTATATGTAAGTGATACTAAAAAACAACTTAATTTAATTGAAACTAAAGGCGCAACTTTTACATTTGATTTTACAAAGCCTGGAACTGATACAAAAATTGATTTAACTATTAGTTCTCAATTCCATAATAGCAAAATTAATAATTTAATTTTTGAAAATTATGATAATAAAAACGCTTTAGACTTCCCTTATAACGATTTAACTCTTCCTAAAAATAAAAAGCTTGAAGATATTGTAAATTATGTTGATAAAGATGGTAATAAAACTTATAAGACTTTATCAGAAGGATTTAAAAATACTAATGCTATTAATCCTATATATAACTTAGATATTCCTGATAATAAAATTATTAGTGATGAAAAATTTACTAAAATAAATAAAGAACAAAGTTTATTTTTAGCAAGTGCTAAATCTAAAAAAGATGGAACTTTAATTAATGCTAATTTAAATAAATATAGAGATTATAATGTCGGCAATAATTTAGTTAGTGATGTTGTTTATACATTAAAATTAGAAAATGATTTAGAAATAGAAGGAACACTTGTAAGTAGTGGAACTATTGGAAGAAATGATTCTATTGATGGTATAGCTATTTCAAATTATACAAATATTGACTTAAATGGCCATAAAATTACTGTTTTAAATGGTGGATTATTGGATATTAATGGTAAAGTAATTGATAGTAGTGCTACTAAAAGTGGCGAGATAATTGTTAATAAAGGTGGAGTTATTAAGACTAATTTAGTAACTCATGATGTAAATAGTTATAATTCTTATTCAAGTTCTTTAAATAATGGAGTTAATCCTTTTAATGAATATGATTTTGCTGATTTAGATTGCAATATAAAATTATTTAGCGGATCTAAAATGTATGTTAAAGAAACTTTAAGTGATGAATTTAACTCCATCAATTATGAATTTTTATATTTTGGTAATCCAGGAGAAAAAGAGGATTATTTCATTAAGCCTTTAAATAATAATGAAAATAGTTATTTATCAATTATTAAAAATAATAATAAAACTATTTTGAATTTTGTTGATAGTGAAGTTGAATTTAATAAATTTATATATTCAAATAAACAAAGCTCTGAAAATTTCTATTTCCCAATAGTTAGTAATATTTTAGATATTAATGTTTTAAATTCTAAATTGACATTAAATAACAATTATAAATTAACAAATGGTGGAAAATTATACGTTGATAATAAATCTACCTTAATTTCTAATGGTAATATTTTTGCTTATTCAAAACTTGATAGTTCTTTAAAAGATTTAAATACTAATTATCAAAAAGAAAGTGAACTCATTATTGATGGTAACTTAATTTTAAAAGATGGTAATTTTATTAATGGTCTTATAAAAACAAATGAAGAAACTGCTTTTAATAAATTATTAGTTATATTTAATAAAGTTGAATATAAATATAATGAAGCGATTAAAGATGGTTATTATGATAAAAATACAAATTCATTTAATTCAATTGATAATCTCAAATTTGATTTTATTATTAAAGATCTTAAAAATAATAAGAGATATTCCCGTTATAATAAAGGTTATTTCTATTTAGATAATGGTAATGATCGCACAATTAATAACGTTAGTAATCCTGCAACTGTTTTAGCTTATAAAAATAGTGACTCAACTTGGATTATTGATTATAAAGGAAGATTAATCGATTCTAATTCTAATAGCGAATTTATATCAACTGTTCATCATAGTGATAGTAGTGAAGATGCAACCTATACTTTAACTAATGAAGGTGCATGGGCTAAAGCTAGCGATATTAATCCTACCACTCACACATATTTAATTGATGGAAAAACATTTATTAAATATAATAATGAACTTTTAGAAGGCGTAATTCTTGAAAAAAATATTTTAAGTTATAAATTATTTGAAACTACTCAAGGTAAATTATTTATTTTTGATGATTCTAATGATTGGAAATATATTGAATTATTTGAAAAAGATAATGTCGTTGCTTATTTTAAAAATGATTCTTTAATTGGTAATAAAATTTATAATAGTGAAAATTATTCTAAAGTAAGACTAGTTTATAATTCTAATTTTATATTATTAAATGATAATAAAGATTACGATTCTATAAATCATATAATTAAAAATAATAGTGATAAATATATCGTTAGTGATTTGAATAAATCAAGTTTAGTTGATAACATCGATTTAACTAAAAAAATAGCATCTAATACTGATAATAAATTTGTATATGCAAATGAAGATGGTTGGATTTATGCTAAAAATTCATTAGTTACTATAGAAGAGTCGAGTTATTTAGTTAGTTCAAATAAAAATGTATATTATGGCTTTGTTTCTTCAAATTGGGAAAAGGTAGAGAAATTTAATAGCGATACCACTCATGGATTTACATTATTTAAAATTCTTAATTTAAAAGATAATACTAAGAATTTTGCTATTTTAATGGATAATGGATCTCAAAAAGAAATAACTCAATTTATTAAATGTGGTGGAATTGATATTAAAAAAGAAAATTTAGTCGATTCATTAAAAAATCTTATTCCTTCAGATGCTGGCAATCAATTTGTTGGACATCAATATATTCTTATAAATGGTGAAAAATATATATTTGCATTAAACGAAGTAACTGGAGTAATTGAATTATTTAAATTTGAAACAGGCGTATTTAATTCAATTGGTGAAAATGAAACTGTAGATTTAAAAACTGCAATTAAAGTTTCTACTATAAAACTTACCTACATTGAAGATGGAGTAGAAAAGACTAAAGTTTTATATGTTGATTTTGATAATTTAATTTATTGCGGAAATACAAGTAATAAAACATTAACAAGTTTAGATTATTTTGGTGTTACAACTTATTCAAATAAATTATCAGAGACATTAAATCCTTCTAAATTTGCTTAATCTATATTTTATATATAATATGATTAAGGAAAATTTTATGAATTGAATATATTTTAAGACAAAATTAATTTGAAAATGTTATAATGATTGCGCGTTGAAAAGAAGTAGTAATTAAGTGATGTTTGTTTAGGGAGAGATGATAAAGTGAAAACATCTTCAAAATAGCTTAATGAATTCACCTTGGAGCATGTAGGAATACCGGATCTATTCGTTAAATAGAATAAATTAAGTGCTGAAGAATTAGGATGGTACCGCGGATAATTATTCGTTCCTAGACTAATTCTTTTTTATTTTTTAGGAGGCAATATGGAAGAAATTAAAAAAATATTATCAGAAGCTAAAAATGATATTGAACATGATGTTAGTTTAGAAAGACTTATTGAAATTAAAAATTTATATTTATCAAAGAAAGGTAGATTAAGTGTTTTAATAAATAAAATGAGAGAATTATCAATAGAAGAAAAGAAGTCTTTTGGTAAAGAGTTAAATGATGCTAAAGCTTATGTTGAATCATTAATTAATAATAAAATGGCTGAGCTCGAGAAAAAGAAATTAAATCAAAAACTCGAAAATGAAAAAATTGATATAACTTTACCTCCTATTGATAGTCATAGTGGAGTTGCTAATCCTTTTTATAAAATTATCGATGAAATCGAAGATATTTTTATTGGTATGGGATATAAAGTTGAAAAAGGTCCTGAAGTCGATAAAGATCATTATGTATTTGAATTATTAAATATTCCTAAAGATCATCCAGCTCGTGATATGCAAGATACTCTTTATATAGATAATGAAACTTTATTAAGAAGTCACACATCAGCTGTTCAAGCTCATGTAATGGAAAAAGCTAAAGGTCAACCTATCAAAATTATTTGCCCTGGTAAAACTTATCGTCGTGATGACGATGATATGACTCATTCTCACCAATTTGCTCAAGTTGAAGGACTTGTTATTGATAAAAATATTAATATGGGTAATTTAAAAGCTACTTTAGAATTATTTGCTAAAAAAATGTTCTCTAAGGATAGTAAAATTAGATTTAGAAGTAGTTATTTCCCATTTACTGAACCTAGTGTTGAAGTTGATGTTAGTTGTTTTTCATGTCATGGAAAAGGATGTAATATATGTAAAGGAAGTGGCTGGATTGAAATATTAGGTGCAGGAATGGTTCACCCAAATGTTTTAAAAATGTCTGGTTATGATCCTGATGTTTATAGCGGATTTGCTTTCGGCATTGGTATTGAAAGAGTTGCAATGCTTCGATATGGTATTGATGATATTAGAAAATTTTATCAAAACGATATTAGATTTATTGAAGAATTTAATAAAAAAGTAGAGGATTAATTATGTTAGTGTCTTTAAAAGAAATAAGAAAATATGTCGATTTAGTCGGAATAAGCGATCAAGAGATTGCTGATCGATTAACTTTTGCTGGTATTGAACTAGAAGAAATTAAACGTTTAGCCTCTGCTACTAATTTAGTAATTGGCCAAATTATTAAATGTGATTCAATGGCTGAAAGTAATCATTTACATATTTGTAAAGTAGATATAAAAGATGAAATATTAGATATAGTTTGTGGTGCACCTAATGCTAGAGTCGGTTTAAAAGTTATAGTAGCAAAAGTTGGAGCTAAATTACCTAAAGGTGAAATAAAAAAAGGTTGTTTATTAGGACATGAAAGTTATGGAATGCTTTGTGCTTTAAATGAATTGGGTGTTGATGAGAAATATTTAAGAAAAGAACAAATTGAAGGTATTGAAGAATTACCAGATGATGCAGTTATTGGTAATGAAGATGTTTTAAGTTATTTAGGACTTGATGATACTATTTTAGATTTAAAACTTCTTGCTAATAGAAGTGATTGCAATGGTTTATATAATGTTGCTAGAGAAATTGCAGCTTTATTTAAAAGAAAATTAACTTTACCTACTTATAAAGAAACTGCAAATTATAATGAAACTAATTTTAAAGTAGATAGTTTAACTACTAATTGTGATGCTTTTACTCTTAGAATTTTCAAAGATGTAAAAGTTAAAGATTCTCCAAAATGGCTTAAAGATGTTTTAAGAAGTGAAGGAATTAGAAGTATTAATAATATTGTTGATATTGGTAATTATGTCATGCTTTTAACTGGTCAACCAGTTCATATGTATGATTTAGATAAGTTACCTAAAAAAGAACTTATCGTAAAAGACGATATCAATGATAAAGTTATTGCTTTAGATGATAAAGAATATGAATTAATTAGTAATGATTTAGTAGTTACTAGTGATAATATCCCTGTTGCAATTGGCGGTATTATGGGTTTAAAAAATGTTGAAGTTACTACTAGTAGTAAAAATATTGCTCTTGAAGTCGCTAGTTTCAATGGAACTAAAGTTCGTAAAACAAGTAGTAGACTTGGTTTGAGTAGTGATAGTTCATCTAGATTTGTAAAAGGTATTAATAAAGATAATTTATTAGAAGTATTAAAGATTGCTAGTTACTATGTTTTTGATTTATGCGATGCTAAAGAAATATCTAATTCTATTATTTTTGATAAAGTTATGCATGAAGCAAAAGAAATTAATTGCTCTATATCTTATATTAATAATAGACTTGGTACATCTTTTGATAAAGAAACAATCATTTCTACTTTAAAAACTTTATATTTTGAAATAAAAGAAGTTGATGAAGATAATTTTATCGCAACAGTTCCATCATTTAGAATCGATGTTGAAGGAAAAGCTGATTTAAGTGAGGAAATTATTCGTTATTTAGGATTTGATAATGTTAAGTCTTCACTTCCTTTAATGGAAACCACTATTGGGCAACGTTCCTTAGAAGATAGTAAAATAAAAGTTATTAAAGACTATTTATTAAATAGAGGATTAGATGAAATATTAACATATACTTTAATAAATGATAAAGATAATGAAATTTTCAATTATTTAACAAAAGATGAACCATTTAAGATTTTAAATCCTTTAACTGAAGATCATAAAATTATTAGAAGAAATTTACTTAGTAGTTTATTAAATTGTATAGATTATAATTTTGCTCATCAAAATAGAGATTTTAAATTATTTGAAATTAGTAATATTGAAACTAATAAGAAAAACGAAATTCATTTATCAATTGGATTATGTGGAAAAGAATTAAATCAAGAATTATATAATGCTAAAGATTATAATTTTTATGATTTAAAGGGCTATTTAATTAATATATTCAAATTATTTAATATTAGTGAATCTAGAGTCCGTTATGAAAGAATTTTAAATTCTGAAGAATTCCATCCTAATAGATCAGCTTATGTTTATTTAGATAATAAATTATTTGGTGTTTTTGGTGAATTATATCCAACTATCAAATCTAATTATAGTTTTAAAAAAACAAATGTCTTAGTAATGGAACTTAATTTATCTATATTATTAAATATGAGAAGTGGCAATAATAAATTTAAAGAATTCTCTAAATATCCAAGTGTCTCTAGAGATTATACATTTATTAATGATAATAATACGGAGTATAGCAATGTTATTAAAGAAATTAAGAAAGTTAGTAGTTTCATTAAAAATATCGAATTAATCGATATATATGAAAATGCTATTACTATTAGTGTTACTTTAGAAAAAGCTGATGCATCATTTAAAAACGATGAGATTAGCGAAATTGATGAAAAGATTAAGAATTTAATTGTAAATAAATTAAATCTTAAAATGAGGTAATTAATGAAATTTGAATTTATAGATATTAATAAACCTATTGAACTTCCTATTAGACTTGATTTAAATGCTTTTAATAAGACATATTCAAATGATATTATTAATAAATTTAATAAAGTTGAAGGCCTAATTAAAATAGAAAAAGTTAATAAAGTTTATATTTTTAAAATAAGCATATTAGCTAATTTAAATATTACTAGCTCATTAAGTTTAAAAAAGTTTGATAAAGAATTTGATATTAAAGAAACTTTATATTTTACTAATGATGAGGAATATGAAAGTGAAGATACTGAATATGTTGATGGTTTATTAGATATTGATAATCTTATATTTAGCTTATTAATTACTAATATACCTATTACCATCCATGCTCCTGATGAAGATAAAGAAATTGTTGGAGAAGGGTATAGAGTAATTAAAGAAGAAGATATTGAGAAAGAGCAAACACATTCTTCACCATTTGATATCTTAGATGACCTTGATTTGGACTAAATTAATTTAATAAATAAATATTCGACCTAGTCGAATATTTTTTTATTTAGTAGTAAATTAGTAGTTTAATTAGTCAAAAATATATGATTTTTTTAGTTTTACTAATTATCTACTAAATGACCTTGTTTTATCTTTAAAAGTTAAATATGAAGAAAAAAATATTTAAATTAACTTATTATATGCTTACACGGATTTAGGAGGTATGCATATGACAGTTAATGTAATAAATGGAAAAATTTCAAACGAGGAAAAAGTTGCTTATTGGGATTACGCTTGTAAACATAGTGATGGTAAAACTTTGGATAGTTTGGATGTTAAATTAGATGGAGATTATGTAGATTTAACATATCATTTTAAAACTATTCCTTTTGAAAGAATTAGACGTATTACAGGATATTTAGTTGGTACCCTTGATAGATTTAACGATGGCAAAAAAAGTGAAGAACATGACCGTGTTAAACATATGACCCGCGAGGATCTTTAATATGTCGTTCAGTACAGCCACTAAAGATTTTGTTAGCAATTATGTTCTCCCTTTTAATTCTGGATTGGAATTAAAGGAGAATAATATAAAAAATATAATCGATTATATTTCTACAAAATATGAAAAGCCAATGTCTCAAAAATTAGGAATTGGTGAAACAATCGATTTAGATTTCTTTATATTAGTTAATGAAGTTATTAATGACCTTAGTTTACATAAATAACGATTTTTAGTCTTAAATTAGTTATTTATTAGTAATTTTCTAGTATATTTAAAAATCATAAAAATTTAATTTTCAAATAAATGCTCAAGATAATGAGCATTTTTTTATGCTAATTTTATAGCTCTTTTTGTTTATTAATAGTTATTAAGTTTAGACTCAACGCACGTTAGAAAATAAACTGATTTAAAAAAATCCAAAAAAATGCAATTAGTTGTTGCTCATTTTGCAATATTTATATAAAATATAATCACAAGTGGAAGAAAGTGGAGTAAAGTGGAATGCTATTTGGAAGTTATGAATATCAAATAGATGACAAAGGAAGATTAGTTATTCCTTCAAAAATGAGAAGTAAACTAGGATTCGTTGTTTATTTATTGAAAGGCTATGATGGATGTATATCTGTTTATACTGAAGATAGCTTTACTAAATATGTAGAAAAACTTGAAAACTTACCATTTGAAAAAGAAAAAGCGAGACTTCATCAAAGAATACTTCTTAGTTCAGTTCAAGAATTATCTATTGATAAGCAAGGTAGAATGTTAATTCCTAAAAATGTGATAACAAAATATGGATTAACTAACAAGGAAGTTATGATACTTGGAATGCTTGATCATATAGAAATCTGGGACAAGGGTGCTTATCAAAAATATATTGAAAGCAATGAAGCAGAATTTGAAAAAAATGCTGAGGATTTATTAAAAGATGGAGAGTAGTAATTATCACGTTTCAGTCTTACTTAAAGAATCTATAGAAGGATTAAATATTAAGGAAGATGGAATATATGTCGATATGACTCTAGGACGTGCTGGCCACAGTAAGGAGATATTGAAAAGATTATCTACTAAAGGTCGATTAATTGGAATTGATCAAGATGAAGAAGCACTTCACTATAGTCAAATCGAGTTAGCAAAATATGGTAGCCAATTCACCTTAATTAAATCTAATTTCAAAGATATTGATAAAGATTTAAAAGAATTGGGAATTGATAAAGTTGATGGCTTTTTATTCGATTTAGGTGTAAGTTCACCACAATTCGATGAAGGTTATCGTGGTTTCTCGTATAGAATGGATAGCAAATTAGATATGAGAATGGATTTAAATAGTTCTTTGACAGCTTATGATATAGTTAATAATTATTCTTTAGAACAACTTATTAAAATATTTAAAGAATATGGTGAGGAAAAATATTCTTATTCGATTGCTAAAAATATTGTTAAAAGCCGTGAGAATAAGAAGATTGAAACGACATTTGATTTAGTTGAAATTATTAAAAAAAGTAAACCAGAATTTGAATTAAGAAAACCAGGCCATCCAGCAAAACAAGTATTTCAAGCTCTACGAATTGAAGTAAATGATGAATTAAATGTTTTAAAAGAAGCGCTTAATAAATGCCTTGATTTACTGAATTTAAATGGAAGAATTGTTGTCATTACATTTCATTCTTTAGAAGATAGAATCGTAAAAAATATTTTCAAAGAAAAAACAGTAATTGAAGGCAATAGGTTAAATGATTATAAAATGCCTAGTGAAGAAGATTTACCTAAATTTAAATTGATTAATAAAAAAGTAATTGTTGCATCAGAAGAAGAATTAAAACTTAATCATCGAGCTAAAAGTGCAAAGCTTAGAATAATTGAGAAGGTTAGGTAAAATTATGAAAGACAAATTATATAAAACTCATAAAACAAATAGATCTTTTATATTTAGAAGAATCCTTATTTGTTCTGCAATTGCTTTCGCATCTTCAATTGTTGCAGCTATACCTTTAAGTATTAATCTTGTTCAAGAAACAAAGACTAATAAAGAGTCTATTTCTGTAAAAGAGATTTCTTCTACTGAAGAAAAAGAAGACAATATTGTTTTACCTGAAAAAACTATAAATTTGATTTAATTTAACTCCTTTTATATATCTCCCTCCTTTATTAATAGTAGGCGAAAGCCTACTTTTAATTTACTAGAAATATACTAATAACATACTATAAATATACTAAAATTTTATAAAGAAATTACTGATTTTAAATTGATAATAAATGAGGCTAAGTTTATAATTATAAGTATGGATAAAGAATACGTAATATTGGAAATTAAGAATAAATCTTTGAAGTTATTAGTTGGATATGTTTTTGATAATAAAATCAAAGTAATATATCGAAAAAAAGTTCAATTAAGTGTACCACTTAAAGATGGTGATGTGTTGGATGTTGGAACATTATCGAGTGATATTTCTAATGCTTTTAGTAGTGCAAAAGAAGATCTCAAAAATAGATATAATTTGAAAGATGTTATATTAGTTTTACCACCATTTGGACTCGAAGTTTATAATTCAAATAAAATTACAAATACGGTTTCTCCAACTCCTGAAATAAATAATATCGATGTTAAAAATGTACATTTTTTAAT
Organism: uncultured Bacilli bacterium; assembly: GCA_934168325.1. Classification (GTDB taxonomy): domain Bacteria; phylum Bacillota_I; class Bacilli_A; order RFN20; family CAG-826; genus Onthovivens. The sequence goes on along the minus strand of CAKPNG010000006.1, from coordinate 12,627 downwards.
CGAAAAAGAATCTGTTCCTAATTCTAATACCTTAGTATGTATTATTCCTAATTATTTTAAAATCGATAACGATAATACTTTATACCGTCGTGCCCCATTAGGAATGAAAAGTAATACTTTATCACTTAACGCTAACGTTTATACGTTACCATTTAAAATGGTTGATGATATAAAAAGAGCTGTATTAAATGCTAATTTGTCCATAAATAAAACTTTAATTAATACATTATGCATAGCTAGTTTAGAAGAATATAATAATTTTAAAGAAAAAAGTTATATTTATATAGATGTTGGAAGTAAAAATACAACCTTATCTTTAATTGGAAATTGTAGAGTTTGTGGAAGTACTTTCTTTGATTTAGGATTAGATAATTTAACTGAATCAATTATGAATGAATTTTCAATAAATCAAAATAAAGCTATTGAATTAAGAGATATTTTCGGTTTAGATGAATCAAGATTTGCATATAATCCAGCAATAGCTAAAACTATTAAAGATGGTAATGAAATACAATTTACAAGAGATAATTTAAATACTATCGTAAATTCGTTTATTAAAGAGTGGAATAGTTATTTAAATAATTCAATTAAGTATTTGATGAAAGATAATTTAGATTCAATAAATTTAGTACCACTTGTTTTTAATGGAAATGGTCTAAAGTTAAAAGGCTTAAAAGATAAGATATTAATTAACTTTGTAAGTAATATTATTTATTTTTTAGAAACTAATGTAGTTGGTGCAAATCCAGAAGATTATGCTAGTTTATTGGGAGCAATTATTTTATCAAAAGAATTGGACGATAATTATAAACAAATTTTAAGAACAAGTAGTCAAAATAATAATCCAAACTTAACTCGTGTAGGGGGAAATTAATATGAATGAAGATTTAGATAATTTTGAAGCCGTAGCTAAAATTATAGTTATTGGTGTTGGCGGTGCAGGTAATAATGCTGTTAACCGCATGATAGATGAACAAATTAGTAATGTTGATTTTTATGTTGCAAATACAGATAAACAAGCTCTTTCTTTAAGTAAAGCCCCTAATAGATTAATTCTTGGTGAAAGTTTAACTAATGGTCTTGGCGCAGGTGGAGATCCTTCAGTTGGTAAAGAAGCTGCTGAAGCTAGTGAAGCTGATGTTAGAGGCATTGTTAAAGGTGCTAATTTAGTATTTATTGCTGCTGGCATGGGTGGTGGTACTGGAACTGGTGCAGCTCCTATTATTGGTAAAATTGCTAAGGAAGAAGGATGTTTAACTATTGCTATTGTTACTAGACCTTTTACTTTTGAAGGTGAAAGAAAAACTCAATTTAGTATTGATGGTTTAAATAATTTAAAAGAAAATGTTGATGCCTTAATCGTTGTTAGTAATGATAAATTATTAATGAATAATGGTGGCAATTCTATTGGGGATGCTTTTAGTGAAGCTGATAAGGTTTTGGCTAGAAGTGTTAGAACTGTTAGTGAATTAATATTAATGCCTTCTTTAATAAATCTTGATTTTGCAGATGTTAAAAATACCCTTAAAGATAGTGGTGTTGCTCTTATTGGATTTGGTGAAGGTGAAGGTGAAGATGGACCTATTCAAGCTGCTAATGCTGCTTTAAATTGTCCTTTAATTGAACAATCTATTTTTGGTGCAAAAAGAGCGATATGTCATATTACTTGTGGTCCTAAAGTTGGATTATATGCTTGCCAAGAATGTATAAATCATATAAGAGATGCTAGTGGTGGAGATATGGATATTAAATTTGGTATGTCTACTAATGATCAATTAAGTGATCAAATATTAGTCTCGATTATTGCAAGCCATTTTACTAGTGATATTATATTTACTGCTCCTGCTAAAGATGCATTTGTTATTAATAAAAAGCCTATTATTAATACAAATACCGAAGATAAAAAGGAAGAAACTAAAGAACAAAGTAATAGTGAAGATGATATAATTCCTAGTTTCTTAGAAGGAAAATTCTTTTAATTAATTTTTAATAATTCAGTTTGAAATTAATTTTATTTATAAATATTTTTAATAATAATTTATTATTTTAAATAATAATTCAGTTTTTTATACTTATATACGATTATTAGTAAGTTTTAATTAAGTATTAATTATAGAAAAAGTGTCTATAACATAATAAGAGGATAAAATATGGAAGATAATAACAATAACAAAATATTATTAGATATAGATATTAAAAATCAATATGATTATATTTTATATCAAACTAATTTATCCTATCGAAGAATTAATAAAATAGAAAAGAATAATTCTTTTTCTTTAATAAATACTTTAAAAATTTCTAATTATGACTCTAATGATTATGAAGATTTAACTTTAAAAGTTACTTCGAATTCACCTTTTATTAAATTTAATGATAGTTTTATTTCTTTCGTTAATAGTAATCAAGTGGTTTATATTGACAATATTGAACCAATTATTAACTATGATGAATTATATAATCTTAATGAACCTATTGATGTAATTTTAAATTTTGAACTTTTAAATAATAATCAAAAAATTTTAATTTCTAAGACAGTTAATTTTCAATTATCTCCTTTTATTCAATCAAGTTTTCCATATAAATTTAATGAATTATATAGTTGTTTTGTAACTCCTAACGACTTTAATATTGATGCTTTAATTCCTTCTTTTATAGAAGAATTAAGTAAAATTAATGGTGAAAAGAGATTTCTTGGATATCAAAATAATGATATTAAAAATATAATTTCGGAGATGATGGCAATTTTTAATGGACTATATCAATTTAAGATTGCTTATTCTAATCCTCCAGCTAGTTTTGAATATTTACAAAAAGTTAGAATTCCAAGTTCTGTTTTAAAGACACATAGAGGTACTTGTTTAGATTTAGCTATTTTATATTGTGCATGTTTAGAAAATGTAGGACTACACCCTATTTTAATTATTACGAATAATCATGCTTATGCTGGATGTTTTTTAAATGAAGATGATAATTTCATTAATAAAGTAGAAGATGATTATTCCAAAATTTATAATCTAGCAAGTAAAGGTATTAATAAAATCTTTTTAGTTGAATGTACTGGATTTACTTTAGAAAATTATGCTGATTTTAACGTATCTATTGAGGATGCTTACAATAAAACTAAAGATGCTGTAAATTATTTTAAGGCAATAGATATTTCTTCTTGCCATAAATCAATTTATAAGCCTATTCCAACTTTTAATGAAGAAGGATTAATTAAATTTAATATAAAATTAGAAGGACAAAATGAAAAATTAGAATCAGATAACTTTGATTCTACTGATTTATCTATCGATCAAAATATTAAAGATGATAAATTTAAATATTGGGAAAGAAAATTATTAGATTTAAGTGGTTCAAATAAATTGATTAATTTAAAATTTAAAGATTCATTAGCTCAGCTTGCTATATCTTCAGCGCAATATTTTTATGATTGTATTTTGAAAAATAATAATTATAAATTTATGCTAAATGAAAAATTTGAAAAGAGTATGGAAACTTTATATTTTAATTTTAGTAATGAAGATAATGAACGTATTATTAATGATAATTTGAATAAAGGCATTATTAATTTATATAGTAAAGAATTAGTTTATAAAAAGATTATTAAAAAAGCTTTATCAAGTGTAGAAGAAACAGGTTCTAATCCACTTTATTTAACTATAGGTTTGATTAGATATAATTTAGAAAATAGTAAAAGAATATATTATTGTCCAATAATATTAGTACCTGCTAGACCTAAAATTAAAAAAAGCAATGGGTATTATGAAATAGAATTTGATCCAGATAATGCTTTTTTAAATATTTCCTTTTTTGAGTTTTTAAAATTAAATACAAATATTAATTCAAATGAACTATATGGAGTAATAGAAGATAAGAAGATTAAAGATTTAAAGACTTTATTTAATTTGATAAGAATGAAAACAAGTAAGGAATGTCAAATTATTATAGAAGAGAATGCTTGTTTTCTTTCGAATTTTAGTTTTAATAATTATATTATTTGGGACGATATAAAAAATAAAAAAAGTCAATTATTAGAAAACGAAATTATAAAAGCGTTTGTCGATGGAACAAGTTTAAATAATAAAAAAAGTGATGTAGAATCATTAAATGATGAAGATACAATACCAGAAGAAGTTGCGGCTCCATTAAGCGCTGATAGTAGTCAACTTAAAGCTGTAATAAAAGCTAATGAAGGCGAGTCTTTTATATTAGATGGTCCTCCAGGAACTGGAAAGTCTCAAACTATTGTTAATATGATTGTTAATGCTTTATACCATAATAAAACAGTTTTATTTGTCGCTGAAAAAATGGCTGCTTTAGATGTTGTTTATAAAAGACTTAAAGATATAGGACTTGATATTTTTGCTTTAGAACTTCATAGTAATAAATCAAATAAGAGATCCTTTTTAAATCAATTAGATCGAGCTTTGAAATTTTCTCAATCGGCATCTCCTGAAGAATTTAAAGAAGTAGCTGATGACTTATTAACAAAAAGAAAATCTTTAAATGAATTGATAAATAAAATGCATGAGAAGAAGTATTTTACTTCTTTATATGATGCAATTTTAAATTATGAAGCACTTAAAGAATTCGATAATGTAATAGAAGTTAATACAGATTTTGCTAAAAACTTAACTTCAAAAATCGATCAAGAAATAGAAGATGAATTAAATAAATTAGTTATTTTATATCGTGATAAAGGTCCTTTTATAAATAATCCATTTTACCCATTTAAGATGACTTCTTTTAATAATCAAGATTTAGATACTTTAAAAGAATATTTATCTTCTTTGTTATTAATATTGACAAAAATTAATACCCAGTATGATGAAGTTATTAAAATGCTAGATATCAATATTAAATTTGATAGAAATGATATCGAAACATTAAATAAATTAGTAGATTTGATTAATAATAAAACTATTACATTAAATATAAACTATAGTGATCAAGCTATCAAATTTGATGAAATGAATAAGCTTATTTTTAAGACTATTGATGAAAATAATGAAATTAAAGATAATTATTTAAATCATTTCAAAGATGAACTTAAATCATTTAATTCTGATGAGTTTTTTAATATTTATAATTCTTCTAACGATAAAGAAAAGAAGAAATTAATAAAGAAAAAATATAAAGAATTAAAGAAGGAAATAGAAGATAAAAAAACTTTTAAATTTAAAAAGAGAGATACTTATTCATTAATTTTAGCACACAATAAATTTTTCAAAAACACCACTTATTTAAATGAAAACTCTTCTATTATCACAAATTTTTTAAGAATTCCACTTAGTGTAATTGAAAAAGACACTAATCAATATTTATCAATATACAATGATTCTATTACATTTTATAACTATTTGAATTCTTTAAAAATTAATAGCAATTTAAAATTTGAACTATATAATAAATTATCTAAATTTTATAAAGATAAAGATGAAATGTTTATCTATAAAAATAGTGAATTTTCAAAGTCATTAATAGAATTAAAAACTATAGAAGAACAGCTTTTAACTAAATTTAAATTTGATAAAAAATTAATACAACATGATTCAAATTATTTTTATTCTTATTTAAATTTAATAAAAGATGAAATTAATTCTCTAGACTATGTTGATGATATAGTTTTATATAATGATATTTTAAATAAAATAATTAAATTAAATTTTTCTATTGACTTTGTTGATAAATATCGCCAAGGAATATTATTAGAAAACGACCTTGTCAAATATTATAAAGTTAGTTTATATAAAAGAATAATTAAATTATATTTTGAAGATACTTATTTCTCTACATTTAATGGATTATTATTTAATAATGCTATTGATAAATATAAAGAAGAAATTAATAAATATTCTTTACTGACTATAGAAGAAACTGCAAGTAGAATTAGCAGTCGTTTTCCTAAGGACAATGTTGATTATGCTCAATCAACAAGTGTTTATCAGTTAAATAGATATATTAAAAATGGTGGATATAGAACTTCTATTAGACATATGTTAAATGATTTAGAAGAACTTATAAGAACTTTATGTCCATGCTTTTTAATGTCTCCTTTAAGCGCTGCACAATATTTAAGTGTAAATTCTAAGAAATTTGATATTGTTATTTTTGATGAAGCAAGTCAAATTCCAACTTATGAGGCAATAGGAGCAATAGCTAGAGGAAATAGTTTAATTGTAGCAGGTGACCCACAACAACTTCCTCCAACTAACTTTTTTAAGGTTAATATGGATAATATTGATGATGAAGATGATAATGATACTACTTATCAATTTGAAGATTTAGAGAGCTTATTAGATGATTGTATAGCTTTAAATATTAATGATAATAGATTATTATGGCATTATCGTAGTAAACATGAATCTTTGATTAATTTCTCAAATAATTATTTTTATAATAATAGTTTATATACTTTCCCAAGTCCTACAAATAATTTGTCAAATGTAAAATTTAAATATATTAAATTTGGTGTCAATAATAAAGGTATCAATAAAGAAGTAGCTAGAGAAATAGTTAATGAAGTAGCTAGAAGATTTAAAGATCCTATATTAAGACATAAAACAATTGGTATTGTTACTTTTAATATAAAGCAGCAAGAATATATATCTAATTTAATAAACGATTTATTTGATCAAAATCCACAATATCAAGAAATTAACGATAATAATCCTGACCCATTATTTGTTAAAAACTTAGAAAATGTTCAAGGTGATGAAAGGGATGTTATTTTATTCTCTATTGGTTTTAGTAAAAATAATAATGGTAAATTAAATATGTTCTTTGGTCCTTTATCACTTGATAAAGGTGAAAGAAGACTCAATGTTGCTGTTACTAGAGCTAAAGAAGAGATGATTGTTTTTTCTTCAATTAAATCTATAGATATAGATACAAGTAAAGCTAAAAATAATGGTGCTTTAGCTCTTAAAAATTTTTTAAATTATGCAGAACATGGTAATACTGTTCTTATTTCCACTAACTCTAATCAAGTTAAACATCAACTTGGTATTGAAAAAGCCATTCAAAAAGATTTATTAGAAAAAGGATATCGCAGCGATATTGCAATCGGTGAATCTAAATTTAAAATCGATTTAGCAATAAAAGATAATAATGATAATTATATTTTAGGAGTTGTATGCGATAGTGAATCTTATAATAACGCTAAAACATGTCGAGATCGTAATGTTATTCAAGTTACAATGTGTAATAAATTAAACTGGAAAATATATCGTATTTGGACTTTAGAATATTATAAAAATCCTAAAAAAGTTATTAACGATTTAATAAATGTTATTCAAAATGTTAATAATCTAAATTTTGATAATGACTCATTAAATATTGATAAAACTAATATAAAATTTAAAAAGAAAGCAAATGAATTTATTGATAATGGTCGCCCATATTATAAGCATGAATTGATTTCTGCTAATACTTATAATGAGTTTTATTTTAATAAAATTTATTATTTCAATGACTTAGTTAATTATTTTGATAAATTAATTGAAGTAGAAGGCCCAATTTCATTAGATTTAATAAAAGATAGATTTAAAAATTATTTAAGTATCAAAAAGTGGGGTACCAATGTAGATAATTTATTTAATATTAATTTTATACCAAGTCGATATAAGGTAACAAAAACATTAGAAAAATCATTCTATTGGCCTATTTCAAATGAAAATTGTGAAATTGATTATTACCGTAAATCGAATTATCAAGAAAGATCTTTAGATAATATCCCGATTGAAGAATATTTTGCAATAATGAGTGAAATTTTATTAATGCAAACGGATATCTCTAAAAATGACTTAATTAGATTAATTGCAAATAAATTTAATTATACAAAAATTAGTGATGTCTCTTTTAATTTCTTAGAGAAGATTATTAATGAAATTGTAAATAAATATCCAAATAAATTTCAATCATATTCTAATGAAGTCGATAATACAGATCATATAAAAATACTATCTTAATTGCATAATTTAAATTTAATTAAGGAATATAAATTACTATAAAAAGTAAATTCATATTAAGATTTATCTTAATAACTGCTTGAATTAATCTTTTGTTTTGTTAATATATATACGAAGACAAGTCCTTTTTAGTGTTTGCTTTTAGAGAAAGTAACGCTTGGTGAAAGTTACTAGTTAGAGCTAATTAGGATATCACTTCTTAAATTTTTTACATCAAATTAAGTGATAGTAGCTAATACTATAACTAAGGTGGTACCGCGTTAATAGCGTCCTTAGATTTTATTCTAAGGATTTTTTTATAGGAGAAGAATATGGAAATTAAAAATAGTTTATTAATGCCAAAAACTAATTTTGAAATGAGAGGCAATTTATCAATTAAAGAGCCAAAATTAATTGAAAAATGGGAAAAACAAAATGTTTATCAAAAGATGAATGACCGTAAAAATGTAAACGAATTTGTTTTACATGATGGTCCACCATATGCTAACGGAAATATTCATTGCGGCCATATGCTCAATAGAATTTTAAAAGATTTTGTTATTAGATTAAAGAATATGGAAGGTTATAATACGCCATTTATTTTTGGCTGGGATACTCATGGACTTCCAATTGAAAATATGGTTACTAAAAGTGGTGTTAATCGTAAAACTACCCCAATTGTTGAATTTAGAAAAAAATGTGAAGAATACGCACTAAAACAAGTTAGCAATCAAAAAGCTCAAATTAAAAGATTAGGTGTTTTAGGTGATTACGATCATCCTTATTTAACTTTGAATAAAGAATATGAAGCAAGTGAAATTCATTGCTTTAGTGAAATGGCATTAAAAGGCTTAATTTATAAAGGATTAAAACCAGTTTATTGGTCACCATCAAGTGAATCAGCCTTAGCTGAAGCTGAAATTGAATATCAAGATGTTAAAGCTTATACAATTTATGTTGCTTTTAACGTTGTAGATGGTAAAGATTTAATTCCAAATGATGCTAAATTTTTAATTTGGACAACTACTCCTTGGACTTTACCAGCAAACCTTGCAATTTGTGCTAACCCAGATTTTGTTTATGGATTATTTGAAACAAATTACGGTAATTTAGTATTTTTAAAAGAATTAAAAGAAAAATTAGAAGAATCATTAGGCTTTACAACTTGTAAATTATTAAAAGAATTTAAAGGTAGTGAACTTGATGGACTTAAAGCAAAACATCCTTTCTATGATCGTGAATCTTTAGTTATTAATGGAGATTATGTTACTAATGATAGCGGTACTGGTCTTGTTCATATAGCACCTGGGCATGGCGAAGATGACTTTAATGTTTGCTTAAAATATGGCATTAAGCCTTATTGTCCTGTAGATAGCCATGGTTATCTTACTAGCGAAGCTGGAGAAAGATTGGCTGGTAAATTCTATGAGGATGCAAACTTAGAAGTAATTGAAATGCTTAAAGAAAATGGTGCTTTAATTAAAGAAGAAGACATTGTTCATAGTTATCCACATGATTGGAGAACCCATAAACCAGTTATTTTTAGAGCTACTCCACAATGGTTCTGCTCAATTTCTCCAATTAGAGAAGACATTATTAAACAAATTCATAATACAACTTGGTCACCAAAATGGGGTGAAACAAGAATGGTAAATATGATTAAAGATAGAGCTGATTGGTGTATTTCTAGACAAAGAGCATGGGGTGTACCAATTCCAATTATTTATTGTGAAGATGAAACACCAATTATTGATAAAAATGTTTTTGACCATATTGAAAAATTAATTAGAGAAAACGGAAGCTCTATTTGGTATGAATTAGATGAAAAAGATTTATTACCAAAAGGTTATACAAATCCACATTCACCAAATGGTATTTTCAAAAAAGAAAATGATATAATGGATGTTTGGTTTGATAGTGGAAGTAGTTTTAATGGCGTTTTAATTAATAGGGATTTAAAATACCCATCAGATTTATATCTTGAAGGTAGCGATCAATATAGAGGATGGTTCAATAGTTCTTTAATTATTAGTGTTGCTTTAAATGGTGTTGCTCCATATAAAGAAGTTGTTAGCCATGGCTTTGTTATGGATGAACATTGGGAAAAAATGTCTAAATCTAAAGGTAATGGTATTGATCCGTTAAAGATTGCATCTACTTATGGTAGTGATATTTTAAGATTATGGACTAGTTTAATAGATTATCAACAAGATGCTAGAATTAGTGAATCAATTATTAAACAAAATACCGAAATCTATAGAAAAATACGTAATACGTTTAAGTTTATGTTAGGCAATTTATCTAATGGTTCAATTGAAGATACATTTAAGAAAGAAGATATTCAAACTGAATTAGAAATTATTGACCAATGTATTTTAGCTGAATTAGAAGATACTAAAAATAAAGTCATTAAATATATGAATGAATATAATTTCATTAGTGCAATGAGTGAACTTACTAAATTTATTAGTGATGATTTAAGTAGTTTTTACTTAGATATAACTAAAGATGTCTTATATTGCAATGCTAAAGATAGTAAACGTAGATTACAAGTTCAAACCGTTCTTAATGAATGTACTTTCACTTTAATGAGATTATTTAATCCTATATTACCTTTCACAATGGATGAAGTTAATGAGAATTATCCATTAAAATCAGAAGAAAACGTTCAATTCTATAAATATCCTGAAATAACTAATGAATATAATCCTTCTTTATTAGAAGATTATGCATTAATTAAAAAACTCAGAGATGATATTTTAAAAGCTTTAGAAGAAGCACGTAAAGCTAATATTATTGGTTCTAGTCAAGAAGCTACAGTTATATTTGAAGCAAAAGATTCTCAACTTGCTGAAATATTAGAAAGTATTGATGAAGAAGAGTTAGAAAGATTATTTATTGTTTCTAAGATTCTTATTAAAGAAGAAGTTAAAGACGGACTTGAATTGAAAGTTAGTAATGTTTTAGTTAAAAAGAATGATGGTGTAAAATGCGATCGTTGTTGGAATTATAAAAATAACGATGAAATCGTTGAAATTGAAGGCGCACATTTATGTCCAAGATGTTTAAAAGCAATGAAACAATAGACCAAGAAAATAAGAATTCAAAGATGAAGAAAATTTTGAAAGAAGTTTTTTTCTCTTTTTCTTGGCTAGCAATTATATTATTAATCTGTGATATTATAACTAAAGTTTGTGCTGAAAAGTTTTTAACTGGTAAAGGTAGTATTGTAGTAATTCCACATTTATTAAATTTTACATTAACCTATAACAATGGTGCTGCTTGGGGAATGGGTGGAGATGCTACTTGGAGTAGAGTTGTCTTAGCATTAGTTTCTTGGGTTGTTGCTATTGCAATTATCGTATATGTAGTTATGAAATATAAGAAACTTAATAATTATTTAAAAGCTACAATTATGGTTATATTAGCAGGAGATGTTGGTAATTTAATTGATCGTACATTCTTTTATAATAGAGGAGTTATTGATTTTTTAGACATTACTCCATTAATAAAAGGATTTGGTATATTTAATTTTGCTGATAGTTGTTTAGTTGTTGGAATTATAATGCTTCTTATTTATTTCTTAATTGAATGGATTAATGAAAGCAAAAATGAAAAGAAAAATAAAGAAATAGCTGATAAAAATGTCGATGATAGTAAAAAATAAGTATAAAATTAGTAATAATTTAGTAGGTTTAAGATTAGATAAGGCTTTAACAATACTCGATAATACTTGTAGTAGGGTTTATTTTTCTAACCTTATAAAAAACGGTTATGTTACTGTGAATGGTGAAAAAATATCTCCTTCATATAAGATACAAAATGAAGATGAAATAGTAGTTTATGTTAAGGAAGAAGAAATCGATGATTCTATAAAACCATACGAATTAGAACTTAACATTATCTATGAAGATGATGATATTTTAATTATTAATAAACCTCAAGGACTCGTGGTACATCCAGGTGACGGACATCAAAATGATACTTTAGTTAATGCTTTAATCTATAATAAAAAAGAATTATCAACAGTTAATGGCCTTAATCGTGTTGGCATTGTTCATCGAATAGATAAAGACACAAGTGGATTATTATTAGTGTGCAAAAATGATTATGCTCATAATTTTATAGCAGAACAATTAAAAGACCATACTATGCATAGAGAATATATCGCTTTAGTTACTGGAGTTATAGCAAATAATAAAGGTAAAATTATTGCTCCACTAGCTAGAAGTAAAGAAAATCGAATGAAATATGAAGTTAATCCAGTAGAAGGAAAAGAAGCTGTTACACATTTTGAAGTAATAAAAAGATTTGAAAAATATACTTTAATAAAATGTCGATTAGAAACTGGACGTACACACCAAATAAGGGTACATATGGATTATATTCATCATCCTATTGTCGGAGACCCACTTTATGGTCATAATAATTGTGCTCTTTATAATAAGGGACAATTATTACACGCATATAAATTAACATTCATTCATCCAAAAACAAAAAAAGAGATGACATTTGAGTGCCCTCTCCCTGATTATTTTGAATCAATTATTAATAATTTAAAATAAATTAATTTTATTTAAATCTTGAAAGTTTCTAAAGCTCAAATAAAAATTTTAAATCCGAATATCCTCTTTTCTAAAATTTAAGTCCTCGAATATAATATAAGTGATGT
>CAKPNG010000005.1 GCA_934168325.1 uncultured Bacilli bacterium | reverse complement strand
CGATTTATTCGAGATTTTAAATGGTTTAATTGGAATTAAATTCTAAACAATTGTAGTACTATATTCTAAAAACGGGGCTAAAGAAGGTAGAAGAAATATACCAAGTGATCGTTTAAAAAGAGTTCCGTATCCAATTTATTAGTATAAATGAAAATTTTTCATAAAATATTTCATTTTTTAATAAAATAGATTAAATTTAATTAAAATTAATATGAATATTAATAAATTAAGTTTTTATATTGAAAAAAACATGAAAATATTTACATTTTTATTAGATATGTTAATATGTATACATGGAAAATGTTAAAGAGCGTGTTACAATTTACGAAGTAGCAAAGGTTAGTGGCGTTTCTTTAGCCACTGTTAGTAGAGTTATTAATAATGCTGATTCAGTCAAGCCTGAAACAAAGCGTAAAGTTTTAAGTGTAATTAAAAAATTGGGCTATAAACCTAGTGGTTTAGCTCAAGCTTTAGCCACGAATAAAACAACTAATATAGGTGTTATTATTCCTAGTGCAAATTATGTTTATATCGCTAATATGTTGAATGGTATTACTGAAGTTTGTAAAAATAAAGGCTTCACTGTCAGTTTATATACAACTTCTCATAGTCGTGAAGATGCATTGACAATGCTAGAAAAAGTCATTCAATCTCATGTTGACGGTGTAATTGTCTTTGATGATGAGTTAAATAGTGAAGATTTAGAAGTTTGTAGTAATTATAATGTTCCTGTTATTAGCGTTAATAATAGAATAATTGCTAGTAAAATCGGATGTATTCATTTTAGTTATGAACACCTTATTAAACAAATTATTACTGATTATTTTAATAAAGGTGATAAAAAGATGACTTTCTTACATGTTCATAATGCAGGTCGATTATTAACACGTGTTGAAAATGCTTTTATTCAAACCCATATTCAAAATGATCGTGAATATAACATTATGAATTGTGACGATTCATATCAAAGAACATATCATGATTTTATGGAAAGATTTAAAGTTAAAAGAAAAGAATATGTTATTGCATATCGTGATTCTATCGCTGCTGCTGTATTAAACGCTGCTAGTGATAGTGGATTATCAATTCCTGAAGATATTGAAGTTTTATCAATTATTGGTACAAAATATTCTTCAATTATTAGACCTCAAATATCAAATATGTATATTGATATGCAAGAAGTTGGAAAAAGAGCAATGTTTATGTTAGTCGATTTGATAAATGATTGCTTATATGATAAAGAATATCGTTTTGAGTCAGTATATATAAAGAAAAATTCAACAAGATTATAAAATGGAGGCAAATTATGAAAGATGTATATGATACTTATATAAGAACAATTAATGATTATCCTATTAAAGGAATTAAATTTAGAGATATTACACCTCTACTTTATAATGGCGACGCTTTTCATCAAGCAATTATGGATTTAAATAAGCAATTACCAAGTTTTGAGAGTTGGGATAAGATAATTTGTGCTGAAAGTAGAGGCTTTATTTTTGGATCTCCTCTAGCTTTTTTAAATAATAAAGGTATTGTTATTGCTAGAAAAGCTGGGAAACTTCCTGTTGTAGGATATCGTGAAACTTATGAATTAGAATACGGAACTGCAACTATGGAAATTCCAGAAGGTAGTATTAATAAAGGCGATCGTGTCATTATTCTTGATGATATCATTGCAACTGGTGGTAGTGCTGCTGCTATGAAAAGATTAGTAGAAAAAAGTGGTGGTATTCCAATTATGGGATTATTCTTAGTCGAATTACGTTCATTACATGGTTATAAAGCATTAGGAATTCCAGTTTGTTCTATCGTAAATTATGGATTAAATGTTGGAGACTTTGTTCAAGTTCAAAATGGTTTACACCATATTGGAAAATTCGTAAGAAAAATTGATGAACAAGATGTTGAAGTTGAATATAAAGATAAAGTAAAAGAAATTATTAAAAAATCTCAAATTATAAATATTGTTTGGGAAGATAAATTAGGTAGATTAACTTATATTAAATATCACGATTAATTGGAGAAAATATGTTAGACATTATTGATGATTTAAATTATAGAGGATTAATAAAAGATTATAGTAATGAAGAAAGTGTAAAAGAATTACTAAAAACTCGTCAAACTATATATTGTGGATTTGATCCAAGTGCAAGTAGCATGCATATTGGCAATTTCGTTATGATTTCCATTTTAATGAGACTTCAAAGAGCTGGTCATAGAATTATTGCTCTTGTTGGTGGTGGAACTGGAATGATTGGCGATCCTAGTGGTAAAAATAAAGAAAGAAGTTTTTTAACTGAAGAAAATGTAAAAGCTAACACTCAATCTATTAAAAATCAACTTTCTAAATTTTTAGATTTTTCAGATCCTAGTAAAGGTATTATTGTTGATAATTATGATTGGCTTAGTAAATTAAGCATTATTGAATATTTAAGAGATGTTGCTAAATACTTTAGTGTTAATTATATGTTAGGAAAAGATATTGTTGCTGGAAGACTTGAAAGTGGAATTTCTTTAACTGAATTTTCTTATATGACATTGCAATCTTATGATTTTTATTCTTTATTTAAAAAATATGGATGTAGAATTCAAATTGGTGGTGGTGATCAATGGGGAAATTTAACTGCTGGATTAGATTATATTAAAAAGATTGAAGGTCCAGATACTAAAGTTGAATGTATGACAGCTCATTTAATCACTAGAAGTGATGGTAAAAAATTTGGTAAGAGTGAAGAAGGCGCTATTTATTTAGATAAAAAATTAGTAAGTCCTTATAAAATGTATCAATTTTTCTATAATCAAAGTGATGAAGACGCTATTAAATATTTAAAAGTGTTTACTTTCTTAACTAAAGAAGAAATTGAAAAGATTAATAAAGAACATTTTGAACATTTAGGTCAAAGAATTGGACAAAAAGCTTTAGCTTATGAAGTTACAAAGATTATTCATGGTAAAGAAGATGCTGATAGTGCTGTTAAGATGAGTGAGGCTTTATTCTCTAACAATTTTAAAGAATTGAATGAAGAAGAAATTGAAGAATTATTCTCAACAATGAAAGTTAATATTGATAATGAATTAACTTTAGAAGACTTATTAATTCATGTTAAAGCTGCTTCTAGTAAGCGTGAAGCTCGTGAATTTATTAAAAATGGTGCTATATCTATTAATGGTGAAAAGAGTATCGATAATTTAAAACTTTATTCTAAAGAAGGCGCATTATTTGGAAAATATATTATTGTAAAACGCGGTAAAAAGAATTATTACCTTGCAGATCTCGGCTAATTAATGAAAAAAATAGGTAAATATTTTGTAATAGCAACTGGAATAATTGCTCTTACTTCATGCAATTTTTTAAAAAAAGAATATACTACTTTGACATATTCTCAATTTGATTATGCAACTTTGTATAATGGATTAACTCCAAGTGTTGGTGATGTAAATTTACTTGTTGTACCTATTGAATTTTCAGATAAAGATGCATTTACAAAAGAACAATTAAATAATATTAATTATTCATTTAATGGGTTTAAAGAAGACTATAGTAATGATTACTGGGAAAGTTTAAAGAGTTATTATAATAAATCAAGTTATGGCAAATTAAATTTTAATTGTGTTATAAGTGATGTTTTTACACCTAGTTTTAGTTCTAGTCTTTTTGTCGCTAAAGAAAACGCAAATTTAGATTATTTTCAAACTGGAACGCATGTTTTAGCTGAAGAAGTTTATAATAATGCAACTATTGATTCTAAGCCTATTGATTATAATAATTTTGATTCTAATAAAGATGGCTATGTTGACGGTGTATGGTTTATTTTTAATGCTGGAACAGCTTATGAAGTTTTTAACTTGAGATATTATTGGGCCTATACTTCTTGGATGATGAATACTAAAGCTGATATTAATAAACCTACTTTTTCGACATTTGCTAATTGTTCACAAATTTTTCTTTATGAAGCTGAAGGATCTAATGGACAAGATGCTCATACGATAATTCATGAAACTGGACATATGATGGGTCTTGATGATTATTATACATATGATAAGAATGTACATTATAGTTCGAGTGGCGGAAAAATGATGATGGATAATAATATAGGAGATCATGATGCTTTTTCTAAATTTGCTTTAGGGTGGATTACTCCTAAATTAGTGACTAAAGAAGAAGAAATTACATTAAAATCTTTTAGTAATAGTGGAGAGGCATTAGTTATTTCATCTGATTTTGTAGGTAATGCATTTGATGAATATTTAATTATTGAGTTTTATACACCTGATTTATTAAATAAAAAAGATGCTATTACTCCATATAATGAAGTTATAAAAAACAATATGTTTAAAGAACCTGGAATAATTGTTTATCATGTTGATGCTAGAATTGCTCATATTAAATTGTCTGCTGATGGCGATGATTCTACATATTTTTATGTTTCAAATGATATTTCAAAATTTAAAAAAAGTAATATAACTATTAAAGATAATTATATAACTGGAGAGTATTATTCAATTGCTGCATCTAATTCTAAATCTAAAAAGTTAGGTGAGAATCCATACTTTTTAATTGAACAGATTAATAAAAATAATATTTCCTTTTATAATAAATCATTAGCTAATGATGATAGTTTATATCATAAAGGTGATACTTTTGATTCAAGTTCTTTATTTTCATTTTTTTCTAATTCAACATTTCATAATAAGAAAAAAATTAATTTCAACTTTACTGTTTTAGATATGAATCAAGAAGAGGTTATATTAAAATTTTATAAAATATGATAGAAAAAGATAAACTTAATAAAAAAATTAAAGCATTAAATATAGTTAGTAAAATTAATGATGCTTTTATTGTTGTTTTAATTTGTATAATGTCTTTTTTTGTTATTATTGGACTTGGTAAAGGAAAAAAATGGTTCATTGCAGGAATTGTTCTTGGAATGTCTTTTTTTGTAATATTAATTCTCAAATTTTTAATAGCTTATTTATATAAAAAGTTAAATAATTTAAATGATGAAAATGGACAAATTTATGATCAAAATAAAATTGTAGAGGAAAAAGATTATAATTTTAAATTACTATATTCTAACGTTAGTTTAGATGACAAGTTAAATAAAAAAAGAATTTTTATTTGATTTTTGCAGGGTTTTTATTAATTTTTCATGGTATTTTGTATTTATTAATTTCATTTTTACCTATATTTAGATATAAAAATTTAGATGGTAATATTTCTAATCATAGTTTATTTTATGCATTAAATGATTCTAATATGGTTTTTAAAAATATTTTTATAGATATAATGGAAAAGAGATCGATAATGTCTTCTGGATTTGTTACAAATTTATTTATAGAATTGTTTTTCTCTTTATGTTTGACAATATTTCTTTTTGCTACTTTTTTTGGAATAAGAGTTTTCTTTATTAATAGGAAAAAGAATATGAATAAAATGCTTACATTACTATATTCAAATTCAAAACACTCACTAAGTATTATTGCAAATATTCTTTCGATTACACTAATTGTTTTGAATTTAATTACAATGTATTATTTTTTAACTATTTCATTAACTCCAATTTTTGATAAAACTTATAATTTTACATTTAATTGGGCTATTGAATTTTTATTTGTATTATATTTGATACTAATATTTTTACTAAGTTACAATATAGTTATATCTAATAATTTAATTAAGGAATTTTATTATATTTATGAAAATAATATCACGGAACGTTAATGGAATAAGAGCTTGTTTAACTAAAGGGTTAAATAATTTTTTGAATAAATTTAATCCTGATATCGTTTGTTTTCAAGAAACTAAAATGCAGATAGAATCTAACTTCCAAGAGTTTGATCAATATCCTTATCAGTATTATTCTAATGCAATTAAAAAAGGTTATAGTGGAACATTAGTTTTATCTAAGATTAAGCCTATTAACGTTATATATGGAATAGAAGATGAATATAATGATGAAGGGAGAGTAATAACTTTAGAATTTAACGATTTTTATTTGATAAATGTTTATTCACCAAATTCAAAAGAAGAGTTGCTTAGATTATCATATAGAATGGAATATGAAGATAAATTAAGAAAGTATTTAAATTTTTTATCATCAAAGAAACCTATTATATTATGTGGAGATCTTAATGTAGCTCATGAAGAAATTGATATTAAAAATCCAAAAAATAATCTTAGATCTGCAGGGTTTACGATAGAAGAACGAACTAAATTTACAGAATTATTGAGTAATGGATTTATTGATACATTTAGATTCTTACACCCAAACGATGTCAAATATTCTTGGTGGAATTATCGCTTTAAAGCTAGAGAAAAAAATGCTGGATGGAGAATTGATTATTTTGTTGTTAGCAAAGAGTTATTAAGTAAAATAGAAGATAGCTTAATATTAAATGATGTATTTGGAAGCGACCATTGTCCAATCTGCTTAGAATTAAATAATTAATAATTAATTTATAAAGCAAAATAAAAAGTAGGAATAATCCTACTTTTTTTGCTACGAATTTTGTTTTACAACTATAACAATCTGTTGTAGTATTCAACGATTTGAGCTTCTTTGATATCACTTGGAAGTTCATTACGTTCTGGAAGTCTTGTAAATTTACCAGATTTTTTCTCTGTGTCTCTTTCGACATAGCCAACTGTTGTACCATTAGCTTCAATAGCGGTTTTGATGATTAATAAATCTTTTGATTTTTCTTTAACGGAAATTTCATCGCCAACATTACATAAATAACTTGGGATATCAACTTTCTTACCATTAACTAAAATATGTCCATGGTTAACTAATTGTCTAGCTTGATTTCTTGTTGAAGCAAATCCTAATCTATAAACTAAATTATCAAGTCTTGATTCAAGGATTCTGAAGAAAGCAACACCTGTAACATCTTCACTCTTAGTAGCAAGATTGAAAAGTCTTCTGAATTGTCTTTCGTTAACTCCATACATATCTCTTAATTTTTGTTTTTCTTGAAGTTGTTTTCCATATTCAGAAATTTTTGCTTTGTTTTGTCCGTGTTGGCCAGGAGCATATGCTCTCTTTTTTAATTCTTCGCCAGTTCCTAAAAGAGAAAAGTTTAATCTTCTAGCACGTTTCCATTTTGGTCCTAAATATCTCATTTTATTTCCTCCTATAAAGATATTGCACTTTAAGTAAGGTATAAATTCCTTTCTACGGGTGAGATAACGTTTCGCCTTGTAGCTTAGGTTACTTATTTAATGTCATCTCGTCAGACAAGAAGTATTTATATGCTGCACTCAAATGCTTATATAAAATACTATATTTATTGCTAAAAATCAACAATTATTTAATGTAATTCACTTATTCCTTTATATAATTTAGCATAGTAGCCATTTAAAGACAAAAGTTTATCGTGTGATCCACGTTCGATAATATTTCCGTTTTCTAAGCAAAGTATTTCATTGCTGTTGCGAACTGTTGAAAGTCTATGAGCAATTACTAAAACTGTGCGATTTAACATTAATTTATCCATGCTTTCTTGAACTAATTTTTCTGTATGGGTATCTATGTTACTAGTTGCTTCATCTAAGATTAATAAAGGAGGTTTACTTAAGGCGGCTCGTGCCAACGCAAGAAGTTGACGTTGACCTTCGCTTAAATTATGACCATCTTCATAAAGCATAGTATCATAACCGAATGGTAATCGACTAATGAAACTATCAGCATTAGTTATAATTGCAGCGTGTTGAATTTCATCGAAAGTTGAATGACGTCTTGAATATGAAATGTTATCTCTTATAGTTCCAGTAAATAAATGAGTGTCTTGAGTAACTAAAGACATTGATCTTCTTAATGATTCTTTTTTGATGTTTTTAATATCAATTCCATCATATAAAATAGAACCTTTATTAATTTCATATAGTCTAGAAATTAATGAAATTATTGTAGTTTTACCAGCACCGGTTGAACCAACAAATGCAACTTTTTGTCCGGGTTCTGCAGTGAAATTTATATTTTTAAGGATATTTTGATTTTCTAAATATCCGAAATAAACATCAACGAATTTAATTTCTCCTCTTAATGGTATTAAGCTGTAATCTTTATTATTAAGCTTTGGAATCTTCCGTGCATAAGAGAAATTTTTGTTACTATCTATTTTAACTAGAGTAATATTACCATCATCAATTTCTTCTGGCTTTTCTAAGAAGTTGAAAATTCTTTCAGAACCAGCTAAAGCTGAAAGTATCGAATTAATATGCTGAGTTATAAAATTGAATGGTCTAGCACTCTGCCTTACATATACCAAGTAACTTGTTAATGCAGCAACACCTCCAACTAACAATCCTTTATAAGCAAAAATAACACCAAGAACGCAACTTACTGAAAAATTGAAGTAACTTAGTGCAACTATTACTGGGACATTCATTTGAGTTCTATAGAAAGTTTCAGTGCTAGTTGATTGGAATTCATTATTAATTTCATCAAATTTAGAATAGTTAATTTCCTGATGATTAAATGCTTTTTCGACTTTAGTACCTTTAATATTTTCTTCAATAAAACTGTTCATTTTTGATAAGCTTGTTTGTACATTTTTATAATATTTTTGACATTTTTTTGAATTATAAATAATAAAAATTATCATTAATGATAAAAAGAAGACAACAACGAGGGATAAATAAATATTAATTAGGAATATTCCAATAAGAGTTCCTATAATATTTGATAAAGAAAATACAAAATTAGAAAATGCATCATTTAAGGCATTGTTTAATGTGTCGATATCATTTGTATAAAAAGTCATAAACTCGCCACGTGTATGCTTATTAAACTCTTCAGCCGGGAGATGAAGTGTATGAGTTATTAAATCCTTTCTTAATTGACCTATTATTTTTTGTGATGTTCTAATCATTAATTGATTATAAATCATGGTTGACATTGCACCTAAAAAATATAAAGATCCCATGAATAAAAGATTTAAAGTTAATTCATTCCAAGTAGAAGTGCCTTTTTTAATTCCTAAAATTATATTGATTACATCTTTTAACATAAATGTACCTATAATTGATGAAATGCTGCTGAAAATAGTTAACAAGATGACTATTATAAGAATTACTAATTTCCATCCTTTATAGTAATGTAAAAGTCTTTTTAATGTTTTTAAAAAGTTCTTTGGTTTTTTATATGAATCAACATTACTTTTCATTTAGTACACCCTCGTTTTGGATTCGATATGTATTTGAATATATTTCATTATTTTGCATTAAATAATTATGATTACCATGATTTAAAATTCTTCCTTCTTTTAAAACAACAATATCATCAGCATCCTTAATTGAATTTATTTTTTGTGAAATAATAATTATAGTGATATTTTTAAGTTTTCTTAAGTTTTCTTTAATTTTTGTTTCAGTAATATAATCTAAAGCACTAAAAGAATCATCAAGAATAAGAATTTTAGGATTCTTTAAAAGAGCTCTAGCTAAACATATACGTTGCCTTTGACCACCAGAAATATTAATCCCATCTTGACTTATTTGTGTATCGAATCCATTTGATAAGTTATTAATTATGAAATCATAACAACAAGTAATTTTACATGCTTTGATAATTTCTTCCATAGTTGCATCTTTATTCCCCCATCGTAAATTATCTAAAATAGAGCCTGAAAATAAAGTTGGATTTTGAAAGCATATTCCAATTTTATCGTGTATTTCATTAATTTTATAATCTTTAATATTTAAATTATCAATTATTAATTCTCCCTTACTTACATCGTAAAATCTTTCAATAAGGTTAATAAAAGAAGTTTTTCCGCTTCCAGTTTCTCCAAAAATTCCAACGAAAGATCCGTTTTTAATTTGATAATTAATGTCGCTTAAAACATACTTTGAAGCTTTTTCATTATATTTAAAATAGACATTATTGAAAGTAATATCTCCTGATGTAATTTCTTTATTTGAATTTCCATCAATAATATCACTATTTGTATTTATAACTTCAATTACCCTTATTAAACTAGCGCTTGCTCTATTTGTTAGCATAAATACATTAGAAAGCATTAATAAAGCAGCTAATAATTGCATTATATAACTTAAAAAAGTAGATATTTCGCTTACATCTTGAATTAATCCTTTAGAGAAAAAAGAAGCACCAAAGCTTAATAAAGCGATAATAGTAGCGTAAGTTATAAGCTGAATTGATGGCATATTTAAACTAATTGTAGAAAAAGCAGAAGATGAAGTAGTTATTAATTTAGAATTAACTTCTTGAAATTTCTCAACTTCATAATCTTCTTTAACATATGATTTAATTGTTTTGATGGCAATAATAGATTCTTGAGTTACACGATTTAAATTATCAACTATAGATTGCATTTTAGAAAATTTTGGTCTTGCGATTTTAATTAAAATTATTAATAAAGTGGCTAATAATGGAACAGCAACTAAAAATATAATTCCTAAATAAGGTGAAATAATAAATGCTAATACTAAAGAAAAAATAAGTAATGTAGGACTTCTTAAAGAAGCTCTAAATGATTGGCAAAACCAGTCTTGAATTATAGTTATATCGCTTGTTAATCTTGTTATTAAACTATCAACTCTATAATTATCTAAATTTTTAAAAGAAAAATTTTGTTTTTTTTTGAATTCATTTTTTCTTAATTCGGCTCCTAAGCCTCTTCCAGCTATAGCAGTGAATTTTGAACCAACGATACCAAATATAAACGCTAATATAGCACATACAATCATAACTCCGCCAACTGAATAGACAATTGGATAATTTACATTTGTAATTATATTATCTGAACCATAATTTATTCCTAAGTTATTTTGAAGTATAAAATTCATTAAAAAAGGAACAGTGATTTCTAAGATTGTTTCTAACACCAAAAATACTATTGCTAAAATAGTTTCTTTTTTATAAGGCTTTAAAAAATGAAATATTTGTTTATACATAATTTAAAATTTTAATTGAGATTAGAAGGGTTTTTTAAATATCTAGCTTGTTTATAAAATCTTTAAAGCCATTTCTTCCATTTAAATCTTCTTTAAATACTGCAGTATTTTCAAGTATTTTTTCACATACATGATTAACATGATTTATTAATTTATTAGCTGCTTCATCTTTTGAATTACATAATCCAGAAGAAACTAATTCTTTAATCATATCTTTATGAACGCATAAAGTGTTATTAGGATCATTTAATTCGTTTTCATTATAAGGAGTAATATTACATAAAATATCTTCAATCATATCGAATTGTTTCTTAAGTCTACCTGGCAAAATAAATAAGCCCATCGCCTCTATAAGACCAATACTTTCGTGCTTAATATTTTGATATTCAGGATGTACGTGGAAAATACCATCAGGATATTGTTCGCTTGTATTATTATTTCTTAAAATTATTGTGAAATAATATTTATTACAGTTTTTACGACAAATAGGAGATACAGTGTTATGTTGAACGCCGTTTTCATTTGCGACAATATCACAAGATTTATTAGAATAATTATTCCAAGTGTCAATAATATTATTAGCTAACTTTATTATTTCTTCTTTATTAGAGCCTTCAATTTGTAAGGCACTATTATACCAATCAAGGATTCCAAATTTAAGATCCTTATATTTAGTTTTAATTTCTTCTTTAATTTGAGCCTTATGCATTGGCATCAAATGTTCTCCACCTTGGAAATGTTCATGATTTAATATAGAACCACCAACAATTGGAAGGGGTGCATTACTACCAATAAAATAATTAGGTAAATAATCAACAAAATCCATTAATTTAATAGGAGTGGTATTATCAATTCTCATTGGATGATGATCTTCATTAATTATAATGCAGTGTTCATTATAATATGCATATGGTGAGAATTGTAAAAACCATTTTTCATCATTTAAATTAAGTTTTATTGTGCGAAGGTTTCTACGTGGAGGTTGAGATAAAGTACCTTCAAAGCCTTCATTTTCTTTACATAATAAACAGCTAGGATATTTATCACCAGTTTGTTTTAATAATAATTTTGCAGTATCTTTATTATTTTTTTCAGGCTTAGATAAATTAACAGTAATTTCTAAGAATTTATCAGAATTAACTGGATTATAGAACCAATGTAAATTCTTTTCGATTGCAGTTTTTTTAATATACCAATTCTTAATAGAAATATCGTATAGATATTTACATGCTTTTTCTGAATCAAAATTCTTTTTTAAATCAGTGAAAGTATGATTGATAGTTGAAGGTAAAGGAGTCAATTCACCTAAAATATCAGTTATAAAAATTTCTAAATAGTTTTCATCAACCAATTTATTATCTAAAATATAATCTTTTAATTCCTCAATTATAGTATCTGGAACTTTAAGCTCTTTAATATAACTAAAATCACATTCTCCTTTATAAATGTTGTTTAATTTTAATAATGAAATTAATTCATTTCTTTTATAACAAACATCTAATTCATCTAAATGTAAGTGATATTGTGCATATTTTATTAGCTTTTCAACGATTAAATTACCTTCCATAATAAAAATTCCTTTATGAAATGATTATATCATAATTGATTATGATAATTTATTAATTATTATAAATAATTAAAAGATTAAAACTTATTAAAATATATATAGAAAAAATATGTAAAGTTAATTACAATATTCATTGTAAAGGAAGGTTAAATTATGGCAAAAACTTATGAATTAGTATTAATTAGACATGGTGAAAGCGAATGGAATAAACTTAATTTATTCACAGGCTGGACTGATGTCGAATTATCTGAAAAAGGAAAAGAAGAAGCTACTAATGGTGGTGTTTTATTACAGAATGAAGGATTCCATTTTGATGTTGCTTATACATCTTATTTAAAAAGAGCTATACACACTTTAAATAGAGTATTAGAAGCACTTGATGAAGAATATATTCCGGTTTATAAAACTTGGAAACTTAATGAAAGACACTATGGAGCTTTACAAGGATTAAATAAGGCAGAAACTGCTGAAAAATTTGGTGAAGAAAAAGTTAAAATTTGGAGAAGAAGTTATGATGTTCAACCACCAGCTTTAGAACCAACTGATCCACGCAATCCTGCATTACAAAGACAATATGCTAATGTTGATAAAAAAGAATTACCACTTACAGAATGTTTAAAAGACACTGTAGCTAGAGTTGTTCCTTACTTTGAAGAAGTAATTAAAAAAGATATTATAGATGGTAAAAAAGTTATTATTGCTGCTCATGGAAATAGTTTAAGAGCTTTAGTTAAATACTTAGAAAATATCAGTGATGATGATATTGTCTCCTTAAATATTCCTACCGGTGTACCATTAGTTTACGAATTAGATGAAGATTTTAAAGTCATTTCAAAACGTTATTTAGGTGACCAAGATGCTATTAAAAAGGCAATGGAAGCTGTTAAAAATCAAGGAAAAGCAAAATAAAT
The DNA here is from genome assembly GCA_934168325.1 of uncultured Bacilli bacterium. Taxonomy (GTDB): domain Bacteria; phylum Bacillota_I; class Bacilli_A; order RFN20; family CAG-826; genus Onthovivens. Next base: position 48,331 of record CAKPNG010000005.1, on the reverse strand, counting down.
AGTTGAGTTTTGCAGACTTTTAGGTAAAAAAGAGGGGTTATGGCATTTTCAATTACGGATATAATTTTACTTTGTATCTTGTTATTATTCTTAATTATAGGAATAGCAAAAGGTATTATTGGTAAAATTTTAGGCTGGTTAAATATTTTTATAGCGCTTGTTATTGCTTATTATATCGCAACTCCTCTATCTACTTTATTCTTCAATACACCTTTATATACAAATATGTATAATGCGATTGGAGAAAAGTGGACAAACTTTGTTATTTTAATTATTAGTGGAATTATAATTTTTATAATCTTATTTATAGTATTAAATGTTTTAAAAAGAATTATTTCACGCGGCATTAATAATAATAAAATAATTGGCTTTTTCAATAGAACTTTAGGCGGAATATTAGGCTTAGTATTTGGCTTATTTATAGGAACTTTGTATTTATTAATCTTTTATGGATTAGCACAAGTTGATCCAAATATAAATGCTTTTTATATACAAGATTTATCAATTACAAATGATAAGTTTACCTTAAGTAAATTTTTAATGAGCTATTTGATGCAATTATTTTAAATTTTATTATTTTAATTAATTAAAAAAGTGGTTACGCTTTCAAAACGTAACCACTTTATTTTTTCTTATTATAATGATTTAGGATCAACTAATAATTCTTTATTATTAACTTCACTCTTTAATTTATCGATAAATTTTTGAGTAGAAATGTTAATTTGTTCAGTTGTCGAATATTTACGGTATGTGACTGATTTATTTTCGACCTCTTTATCACCAATAACAATTGTATAAGGAATCTTTTTAAGAATTGTATTTCTTAATCTATAACCTAATTTTTCGTTAGAATCATCTAAATTAACTCTAAATCCTTCGTTAGTTAATTGTTCAGCTAATTTTTTAGCGTATTCTAAATGGAATTCATTATTTACAGGTAAAACTTGAATTTGGACAGGAGCAATCCATAATGGGAAAGCACCAGCAAAATGTTCTGTAATAATTCCTAAGAATCTTTCAAAACTACCTAAAATAGCTCTATGTAACATAATTGGTCTAACTTTTTCGCCATTACTATCAATATAAGTACAATTGAATCTTTCTGGTAAATTCATATCTAATTGAATAGTTCCACATTGCCAAATTCTTCCCATACAATCTTTTAATTTGAAGTCAAGTTTTGGACCATAGAAAGCACCATCTCCAGGATTAATTTTGAAATCTTTGCCACTAGCTTTACAAGCTTCAGCTAATATTTTTTCTGATTCATCCCAAATTTTTATATCGCCAATATAGTCTGCTTCAGGTCTAGTAGAAAGAACGATACTATAATCTAATCCAAAAATACTATACATTTCATCGTATAAATGGAGTAATTTTTGAATTTCACTTTGAAGTTGATCTCTTCTACAGAATATATGAGCATCATCTTGAGTAAAGCATCTAACTCTAAATAAACCATTTAATGCACCACTAGCTTCATGTCTATGAACTAAGCCGAGTTCAGCATATCTTAAAGGTAAATCTCTATATGAATGAAGTTCATTATTATAAACTAAAATTGCACCAGGACAATTCATTGGTTTAATAGCAAAATCTTTTTCATCGATTTTGGTTGTATACATATTTTCTTTATAATGATCCCAGTGACCACTTGTAAGCCATAATTCTTTAGAAAGAATAATTGGAGTTTTAATAATTTTATAACCTTCACGATCATGGATATTATTCCACCAGTTTTCAATTTGCCTTCTAAGCATTAAGCCATTTGGTAAATAAAATGGGAATCCAGGACCAAATTCACTGAACATAAATAAACCAAGGTCTTTACCGATTTTTCTATGATCTCTCTTTTTAGCTTCCTCTTTCATATGCTCATAAGCTTCTAAATCTTCATTAGAGAAGAAACTTGCACCATAGATTCTTGTTAATTGTTTATTTTTACTATCACCTCTCCAATAAGCACCAGCAAGAGATTCAAGTTTAAAGAATTTAATGAAACCAGTTGAAGGAACATGAGGTCCTAAGCATAAATCAACGAAATCACCTTGTTTATAAATAGTGATTGTACCATCTTCTAACTCATTGATAAGTTCAACTTTATATGGATTATCCTTAAATAATTCTAAAGCATCATGTTTAGAAATTTCTTGTCTAGTAATATAGAAATTTTTCTTAGCAAGTTCTTTCATTTTCTTTTCAATAGTTGGTAAATTTTGTTCTGTTAAAACATTATTACCAAAATCTATATCGTAATAAAAGCCATCTTCAATTGAAGGGCCAATTGCAAAATGAGCATTTGGATATAATTCTTTAACAGCCATTGCAAGAAGATGAGCAGTACTATGATTTAAAATGTCTTTAGCACATTCATCTTTTTTGGTTATAATTTCGAATCTACCACCATCGTTAATAGGTGTATATAAATCAAATAATTTGTCATTAAGTTTATAAGCTAATGCTTCTTTAGCTAAACTTGTTGAAATAGTTAATGCAACATCATGTCCATTTTTACCATTTTCTAAATTGATCTTTTTACCATCTTTTAATATTAGTTCCATAATTTCTCCTTAAAAAAAGTCCTTAGATTAAAATATCTAAGGACGTATTAATTTACGCGGTACCACCTTAGTTATAGTAATAAAATACTATCACCTCGATTATGATTAGTAACGTTAATCAGCGTTAAGTTTCCTTAATTGCTCAAAAGTGGTATTAGATATTTGTAATAATAGAAATTTTCACCAATTATTTCTACTCTCTAATAATACTTAAATATCTAACTTGTCTTTCTCTTTGCGTATTTATCTTATATCTACAAATTAATTTTGTAAATAGTTTTATAATTCTCTATCTTTAGGAATTGTAATAATTCTCATAAAGTTAGTTTTACCAGCACCAGTAGGAGTGCCACCACTAACAACTATAACGTCACCAGGTTTTAAACCAATTTTCTTAGCATAGAAGATAGCAATTGATTCCATATCTTCGATGAAATCAGGCATTTTTGTTTTAATTAAAATTGTATAAATACCCCAGTATAATCCGTTTTGTAAAGCGGTAGTTCTCTTATTAGTTATTGATAAAATAGGACAACATGGTCTAGCTTTTGAAATTCTTCTAGAACTATTTCCACGTTCTGTATAACTGACAATTAATTTAGCATCAATTAATTTAGCAGTATTTGCAATAGAATTAGCGATAGCATCGTTATTATCTTTATTAGAAGTATCATAAGCTTCTTTAGCTAAAGTTTCATAATCTAATTCACTTTCGATAGCTTTAGATATTTTAGCTTGTGCCATAACTGCTTCAGCAGGATATTCACCGCTAGCACTTTCTGCACTTAACATTACACAGTCTGTAGATTCATCAACAGCTGTAGCAACATCACTTACTTCAGCTCTAGTAGGAGTAGGAGAATGAGTCATACTATCTAACATTTGTGTTGCAGTAATAACTGGTTTTCCTTTTTGTCTACATAAAGTGATAAGTCTTCTTTGAACAAGTGGAACTTCTTCAAAAGGAACTTCAACGCCTAAATCACCTCTAGCAACCATAATAGAATCACTAGCATCAATTATTTCATCTAAGCATCCCATTGCTTGGCAATTTTCGATTTTAGAAATAATTTTTATTTCAGGGTGACCATGATCAACTAATATTTTACGAATATCTTCAACATCTTGTTTATTTCTAACAAAACTAGCTGCGATAAAATCGACACCATGTTCACAACCCCAAATTAAATCTTGCTCATCTTTTTCACTAATAAATTTCATTGATAATCTAGCACCAGTGCAATTAACGCCTTTTTTACTAGCTAATTCATGATCATTTAAAACTTCAGTAATAATTTCTTTATTTTCTTCATCTTTACCTGTTACTAAAAGATCTAATTTTCCATCATCAATTTTAAAATGATTACCAACAGATACATCATTATATAAATCAGGGAAATTGACACTAATTTTTGAAGGTGTACCTAAGACTTTTGCCATGGAAATTCTTAAAATTGTACCTTTTTTAACATTAATTAAATTATTTTCCATATCGTGGCAACGAATTTCAGGACCTTTAGTATCAAGAACAATTGGAATATATATACCCTCTTTTTCAAAAGCACGGATATTATTTAATTTTCCTAAATGTTCTTCATAATCACCGTGTGAGAAGTTAAGACGAGCGACGTTCATACCGTTCTGAATAAGTTTTCTTAACATTTCTGGACTAGAACTAGCAGGACCAATTGTACAAACAACTTTAGTTTTTTTAGTAATATTTATCATTTTTTTACCCTCTTTATTTAATTAAATCGTGAGTATAATAAAAATCTTCATGTTTATCTCTTGGTAAATTTAATGCATCGTAAATATCTGTATAGATTAAGTCATAACCTTTTGTACCAATACAGACACCACCGATTCCTTTATCAAGTAATTCAACGGCATAAGCTCCCATTCTAATTGAATTAACTCTTTCCATTGCAGTAGGAGTACCACCTCTTTGAATATGACCTAAAACTGTTTCTCTAGTATCAAAGCCTGTTTCATCCATAATTCTTTTGGCTAAAGCTGCTGTATCCAATAATTTTTCGGCAACTAAAATAAGAACATGATCTGGATTTGTTTTCTTTAATTCTTTTAATTCTTCAATCATTTTATCAACATTAACATTATTATCAGCTGTTAATATATAATTTGCACCTGTTGCAATTCCAGCAAAAAGTGTGAGATCTGGACACTTATTGCCCATAACTTCAACTACAGCACAACGATAATGGCTACTGGAAGTGTCAACGATACGATCAATAGCTTCAACTACAGTATTTAATGCAGTATCAAAACCGATAGTAGTTTCAGTACTTGCAATATCATTATCAATTGTTCCTGGTAAACCAATACAATTGATTCCCTTTTCTGTTAATTTTTTTGCTCCCATATAAGAGCCATCACCACCAACAACAATTAAAGCTTCAATTCCGTGTTTTTTTAAAGTTTCTATTGCTTCATATTGAACTTTATCTTCTTTAAATTCTGATAAACGAGCTGTTTTTATAGCTGTTCCACCATGATTTATAAGTGTATCAGCAAAATTTTTATCTAATTTAACTATATTATCTTCAATAAGTCCTTTATAACCACCATAAATAGCATAAATTTCTTTATTTAATTTATAACAAGTTCTAACAGCACCAAAGATAGCATCATTCATGCCAGGTGCATCCCCTCCACTTGTTAATATGCCAATTTTTTTGACCATATAAATTCCTCCGTTAACGTTTTTTATTATATAACAAAGTTATATAAGTTTACTAATATTTTGATTATAAAGTTAAAATTTAATTTTTAAAATAGATAAATACCTATTTTAAGCATAACATTATATGCAATTAACACACATTATATGCAATAAATCTAAAAAGTAATTGAAACTCAGTTCTTTTTTGTATATATTATTTTATTATGAATAGGGGATTATTAGTTATAGTTAGTGGTCCTAGTGGTGTTGGTAAAGGTACAGTTGTTAAAGAGTTAATGAAAGATAAATCTTTAAACTTATCTTATTCAATATCTATGACAACTAGGCAACCTAGAAATGGCGAAGTAGACGGACGCGATTACTTCTTTGTTAGTAAGGAAGGATTCGAAAGAAAAATCGAACATGACGAATTATTAGAGTTTGCTAAGTTTGTAAATAATTATTATGGAACTCCTAAAGCTTATGTAGAACAAATGCTAGATTCAGGCCACAATATTCTTCTTGAAATTGAGACCAATGGCGCTAGACAAGTAATGGAAAAAATGAAGGGTAATAATGTAGTTTCTATTTTCTTATTACCTCCATCCTTATATGAGTTAGAAGCTAGAATTAGAAATAGACGTACTGAAACAGAAGAAGTTATAAAAGAAAGATTAGATAAAGGCAGTAAAGAATTACAATTGAAATCACTTTATGATTATAATGTTGTTAATGATGTTCCAGAATTAGCTGCTAAAAGAATTGCTGAAATTATTAAGGATCGAATGGCAAAATAGATGTTTTTATTAAAGGTATTAGTCGAACATAATGTTTTTGCCTTAAATAGTTATTTTTATTATTGCTCATTAAAAGAAGTTCAAAAAGGAATTAGAGTCCAAATTAATTTTAATAATAAAGAATTATATGGATTTGTTGTTGAATCTAAATTTATTGATTGTGATAATATTCAAAAAGTATCTGATCAACTTGGTTTAAATCTTAAATTTATTGATAAACAAATTGATGAGACTCCTATTATTAATGATGAATTATTTAAATTAGCTAATATTTTATCAAAAAGATATTTTTATCCATTAATTGGAACATTGCAAACAATTTTACCTAAGTCTTTACGCCCAAAAAAAATAAGTAATGTTTCTCATATTCAATATGAATATTTTTATAAATTACATAATGAACAAATAGATAAAATCAATATTAATAATTATGAAAAAAAGATATTAAATAAATTTAGCCAAATTGACTTTATTCCTAAGTCAAATATTAGTCAATCAAAATCTTTAAATTCCTTAATTGATAAAGGGATTATTACTTTAGAAAAGAAAGAAAAATATCGCTTAGATATTGAACCAATTTTTGATTATAAAAAACAATTTTCTTTAAGTGAAGAACAAGCAAAAGTGTTTGATGAGTATAAAAATAGTAATTATCTAGTATATCTTTTGCATGGTGTAACAGGTAGTGGAAAGACTGAAATCTATATAAAAGCAGTAGAAAAAGCAATTAATGAAGGCAAAAATGCATTGATTTTAGTACCCGAAATTGCATTAACTCCACTTATGATTTCTAGAATTTTATCCTACTTTAGCGTGGATATTGCTATTTTACACTCATCTTTAACTGAGGGACAAAGATATGATGAATATAGAAAAATTAAAGATAATCATGCTCGTATCGTTATAGGAACAAGAAGTGCTATTTTTGCTCCATTATCTAATATTGGCGTAATTATTATAGATGAGGAACATAGCGACACCTATAAAGAAAATGAGTCACTTTGTTATGATGCTAGAGATGTTGCAATGATTAGAGCAACTTATCATAAAGGTAAAGTTATTTTAGGTAGCGCAACTCCGTCAATAGAAACAATGTCAAAAGCTAGAAATGGAGTTTATAAATTACTTACTTTAAATGAAAGATATAATCATGCTGAATTACCAGAAATAATAACTATTGATAGAACAAAATTCACTAATTTTCCAAGTTTTAGTCAAGTTTTTTCATACCAATTAATAAAGGAAATTAAATTAAGATTATTGAAAAATGAACGTACTATAATTTTTATAAATACTAAAGGATATGGTAGAAGTTTTTATTGTCGCGAATGCGGACACACTTTTAAATGTCCACACTGCGATATGAATTTAATTTACTACAAAGAAGATGAAACTTTACGTTGTAATCATTGCGGATATAAAATAAGAAAACCAGCTACTTGTCCAGAATGCGGATCAAAATATTTATCGTATTTAGATTTTGGAATAGAAAAAGTTGAAGAGGATTTTAAGAAATTATTTAAGGTACCTTATTTAGTATTAGATGGTGATAGAACACCAAAATCCTCGCAAATCTCCACTATTTTATCAAAATTTAATAGAAAAGAAGCTTTAGTTTTAATAGGAACGCAAATAGTTTCTAAAGGTCATGACTTTGATGATGTAACTTTGGTTGCAATAGTTAATGCAGATTCTTTACTTTCTATCGCTACTTATAAAGCAAGTGAAAATGCATTTGATTTAATTACTCAAACGATTGGTCGAGCAGGACGTGCAGATAAAAAAGGATTAGCAATTATTCAAACAAGTTTTAAAGATGATAATTCAATTAAATTTGCGATAAATAATGATTACATGTCCTTTTATAAAAGTGAAATTGAACGTAGGAAATTATTAAATAATCCACCATTTTATAAGGTAATACTAATTGAAATAATAGCTTCTGATGCCAATTTGACCTATGATGTTGCTAAAGATATTAAAAATTATATTGAATTGTCTAACGAAAATTTAATAATTTTGAATCCAAGCGAGCCTTTTTGGTATAGAAAACAATATAAGACTAATTTGTATTTAAAATGCAAAAAAATATCTGAGGTGGAAACTACTTTGGATGAAATTATTGATATTTATAAGTCAAAAAATAATATTTTAGTAAAAATTAATGTAAATCCTATAGACTACTAATTGAAAAATTTTTATTAATAATCTAAGATTATTAAGTAGAGGTAAAAAGATGATAACTGTATCAATTTTAGGTTTAGACCCATATGTTGTAAGAGGAATTAGTAAAGATGTTACTCCAAAGCTTGCTGACATCTATGAAACTAGTAAAGACAAAATTAATTTTTATTGTCCAGAATGCTTATATATACATGATGGTGTAGAACAAAATACTTGGAACATCCTTGTTAAAGTTGAAGCTCCAATGAAAGTTAAGGTGATGGAAAAAGAAGCATGTAAAATTCTTCACCAATTTTTAAAAGACGCATGCATAAATATGGAAATTATTTTTAATTATTATTCACAAGATAATTATTATGAATTTATAAATAATGAGCATCCACGCTTTATGACTGAAGAAAATCTTGTTTATGAAGAAGACTATGATGATGAATGTCAAGACGAAGATGAAGAAGGTACTATCGAGCCTTATTTAGGGAATGTTTTTGAAGGCTTTGAAGATAAAATTAATGGGAAAGGTAAATAAAAATGAACTATTTTGGAATTTGTAAAGATGTATTAACTGTAGTATTAAAAGAGAAAAAAGATTATTTTGCATTAGTTAATCAAAGATGCAATAAAGAAAAACTAACTGATAAAGACAAATATATTTGTTTAAATTTGGTTGGATCTTTTTTAAGAAATTACTATTTTATAAGAAAAGCTACTGAATTTGTTTTCGGTAAAAATGATTTTGATGTATTACTTATCGCAGGTTTATATTTTGTAAATAATGCATTTGTTAAATCTTGTAGCGAAGAAGATGCTTTAAATTATTTAAAAGAAGAATTACTTAAGAAAGATATAAACGTTAGTAATGATCAAATCACAGTTTTAAATGGAATTTGTAAGGATAAAAAAGCTTATGCATTCCCATCTACAAACATAAGAAAAGGTAGTATGGCATATTTTAGTATGAAATTTAATTTACCTGAATGGTTTGTCAAAATGATGATTAAATATTATGGAAGTGAAAATGGTTTAGCTTCTTGTAGATTAATTTCAAGAGTACCTACTCAAAATTTATGGCTTAATTCTTTAAAAGACATTACTGAAAATGATAAGCAATTATTAAATGATTTTGAACTCTGTGATAATGGAACTTATGTATATAAAGGTAAAGGTAGTTTTAGAAAAACTCAAGCTATCAAAGAAAAAGTATTATTACCAATTCAATTATCATATTTAGATTTATTAAATGAATTACCAGATTTAAAACATTCAAATTATACAATTTATTTAGGTGGTAGATCCTTCATTTATATGCCAATTGTTGCAAAATATAATAAAGAAGGAAATCAAGCTACAATTATTGCCAATGCTTTAAAAGATAATTATGAATTATTAAATATTAAGAAAACTTATGGTTTAAAGAATTTATATTTTAATGAAGCTCAACCTGATTCTTTAGATTCTTTAATTTCTAAGAAACAAGACTTATTTGTTATGTTTGCTAAAAGTAGCGAATTCGATAAATTAAGAAATAGCCCTGACTATAGTGTTATATTTGATTCTAATAAATTAGATGAATATATTGCTAGTGAAAATCTTAGCTTAGAAAATGGTGCAAAATATGTTACTGATGGTGGATATTTAGTTTATTGTGTTGATACTTTAGGATTAAAAGAAACTAATAAATTAGTCGCTAATTTTTTAGAAAACCATGCAGAATTCGAATTAATTAAAGAAAAACAATATTTACCAAATCAAAATAATTCTATTTTCTACTATGCTATTTTAAGAAAGAAAGATAATGCTTAACTTATATTCTTATTCATTAAATAAATTAGAAGATAAAATGGTTAGTGTCGGTCAAAAGAAATTTAGGGCGACACAACTTTTTAAGTGGATTTATGAAAAAGGTGTCACTAATTTTGATGAAATGAGTGATATCTCTTTGTCTTTTAGAGAAACTTTAAAGAATGAATATTGTTTAGAAATTCCTAAAATATTTACAAAACAAGTTTCAAGTGATGGCACTATTAAATTATTATTAGAACTTAATGATGGTAATAAAATTGAAACTGTTCTTATGCGATATAATTATGGTAATGTTGCTTGTGTAACTAGCGAAGTTGGTTGCAATATGGGGTGCTGTTTTTGCGCCTCTGGATTACTTAAAAAGAAAAGAGCGCTTACAGTTGATGAACTTATTGGTCAAGTTTTAGTTTTAAATAATTTATTAAAAGATGAAGAAAAAAGAGTTACGCACGTAGTTGTTATGGGAACTGGTGAGCCTTTTGATAATTACGATAATGTAATGGATTTTATTAGAATTTTAAATCATCCTCATGGATTAGCTATTGGTGCTAGACATATTACTGTTTCAACATGCGGATTGATTGAAAAAATTAGAGACTATGCTAATGAAGGATTACAAATTAATTTAGCTATTTCTTTACATGCACCTAATAATGAATTAAGGAATAAAATTATGCCTATTAATAGGAAATATCCACTTGATGAATTGATGGATGCTGTAAAATATTATGAAAAAGTAGCTCAAAGAAGAGTTACATTTGAATATATTTTATTAAAAGATGTTAATGATAGTAAAGAATGCGCAATAGAATTAGCTAATTTAATAAAAGGAACGTTAGCTTACGTAAATTTAATACCTTTTAATCCTGTTAATGAATTAAAATATAAACGTAGTGATGAAAAAAGAGTCCATGATTTTATGGATACTTTAATGAAAAGGGGAGTTAATGTCACTATTCGTAAAGAATTTGGCACTGATATAGATGCTGCCTGTGGACAATTAAGAGCAAAACATGAAACACAAATTTAATGGTACATTCTCTTACAAAAAAGATTTAGGAAAAGTAAGAATATCAAATGAAGATGAATCCAAAATACTTATTAATAGTAATGGTGATCTTTTGATGATGGTTACTGATGGAATGGGTGGCGCTAATAAAGGTGATTTCGCTAGTTTAGAAGTTATTAATGAACTAACTGAAGCTTTTAAAAAAAGAAAAAAATTTTATTCCACATTTGATTGTATTCATTTTATTAGACGTACTTTAAAGATTATAAATAAAAAGTTATATGATTTAAGCTATTCTGATGCTAATTATAAAGGAATGGGAACAACTATTATATTAGCTTTTCTTTATAACAATAATTTAATAATAGCAAATGCCGGTGATAGTAGATGCTATATTTTATCTAAAAAAGAATTTAAGCAATTAAGTGAAGATGAAACTTATGCTAATTATTTATATAATAGTGGGCAAATTAAGGAAGATGAAATTAAAACTCATCCTAAACGTCATGTTTTAATTAATGCTGTTGGTATTTATCCTTCAATTAGTTTAAATATAAAAGTATATAAATATAATAAAGAAAGTATTTTATTATGTAGTGATGGCTTATATAACAATGTTAATACCCCAGATATTGAAAATATCTTAAGAACTGATGATTCTACTGAAACTAAAGTTAATAGTTTAATTAATGTCGCTAATTTTAATGGTGGTAGTGATAATATCTCTGTTGCACTTTGGGAGTGTATAGATGATAAGAATTAATGATATAGTAAGTGAACGATATAAGATAGTTGCTACAATTGGAAAAGGTGGAATGAGTAATGTATATGAAGCTAGAGACTTCATATTAAAAAGAAATGTTGCTATTAAATTTTTAAAACCAGAAGCCTTAAAAAAAGTAGATAATATCATAAGATTTCAAAATGAAGCTAGATTTTCTAGTGCTTTAAATCATCCAAATATTGTTAAAATTTATGATTATGGTGAATACGATAATACATTATTTATAGTAAATGAATTTGTTAAAGGACAAACTTTAAGAGATTCACTTGATTTTAAAGGTGCTTATACGATCAACGAAGCTTGCTCGATTATGTTACAACTTTGTGATTCTTTAATTTATATTCATTCTAAAAAGATTATTCATCGAGATATTAAAAGTTCTAATGTTTATATTTTACCTGATGGATCCGTTAAAATTGGTGATTTTGGTATATCTATATTATTAGATAGTAATTTAAATATTAATGAGAATAAAAAAATTGCTGGAACTGCTCAATATTTAGCTCCAGAACTTGTTACTGGGAAAGCTGGTGGAAGTTATCAAAGTGATATTTATGCATTAGGAATATTATTTTTTGAATTAATTACTGGAAATGTTCCTTTTGATGGTGATAATCCTAATGATATAGCAATTAAACATGTTAAAGAAGTAATGCCTAGTCCTTTAAAAATAATTCCTTCTTTACCAAAAGAAGCTGAAAAGATATTTTTTAAAGCCGTAGATAAAGATTTACGCGTTAGATATAAAACTGTCAAACTTATGAGAGATGATATTTTAAATTTATATAAGAATAAAAAAGCTATGAAGCAAGGAAGAAGCCTATTAGCGAGAATTTTTGGATTATCATCCAATTAGAAGATGTGGTAAAATAACATTATGAAAGAACTATCTTATTCAATATTATCGAGTGATTTTTCTAACTTAGAATTAGATTTAGAAAATATTTTTAATAGCGGTGTTAAATATTTACATTATGATGTCATGGATGGTCATTTTGTTAATAATATTAGCTTTGGACCACATATTTTATCTACTATTAATAAAAAACATAATTTAATAAACGATGTACATTTAATGATCACGAATCCTAAAGATTATATTGAGCAGTTTGCTAAAGCTAAAGCTGATATAATTACCTTTCATTATGAAGCTTTAGATAATGATAATGAGGTTATTGAATTAATTAATTATATTCATAGTTTTGGATGTAAATGTGGAATTTCTATTAAACCTAATACACCTATTGAAGCAATTATAAAATTCTTACCAATGATTGATTTGGCATTAGTTATGTCTGTTGAACCTGGCTTTGGTGGACAATCATTTATTATCAATTCCTATATAAAAATTAGGGATTTAGACACTTTTAGAAAAAATAAAGGACTTAATTATATAATTGAAGTTGATGGTGGAATTAAAAGTGATAACGCAAAAACTATATTTAATAGCGGTGCAAATCTTTTAGTTTGTGGTAGTTATTTAGCAAAAGCTACTGATAAAAAAGTAGCAGTTAGCTTAATTTTGGGAGAGTAATTTATGGGTACAGCTTTTATTGTAATTATATTAATTTCACTTTTCTTCTTTGGATTAACTTTTGGTCAATGGATTTCGATGTTTAATTTAACAGGAAGTAATAAATTTCATTTTTTAAGTTATTTTCCTTTTGAATTAAATGGCTTCAGAAGAAAAACAAAACAAGGCAAAATTTCTATTTTATTATTAGTTATTTGTTCATTACTTTTTATAACTCCTATTATTTTATTTGCTATTAATTTTAGCTATGTTAGTAGTTATATAATAATGATTATGTTTATTATTGATTATTTAGTTTTTGTTTTATTACTATTCACTAAATTATCAAATTTTAGAGGACATTTATTATTAGCATCTTCATTTACTGGTATTCAAATAGCTTTAGATTTATTAATGTTTTATTATTTTTCTAGTATTGATAGAGGATATACAGTCATAAAAGGTGTATGTATAGCTTCAATTGTGGTGATTTGCTTACAATTGATATTTAGTGTTATTTTAATTATTAATAAAACTTCAAAAAGCTGGGCTAAGATGGTTAAATTTGATGCTGAAGTATTTGCTAGACCTAAATATTGTTATTTAGCAATGCTAGAATGGGGTGTATTTTTAAATTTAATTTTAAGTTATATTCCTATTGGATTAGTTTTATTATTTTAAATAAAATAAAATAAAAAGTCTCAATAATTTGAGACTTTTAATTTACTTTGCAAGTGATTTATTGAGGGTTTTATAAGCACGAGCAGACATTTTAACTTTAACTACTTGGCCATTAATTTCAACTTTATATGTTTGTAAGTTAACATTCCATTTTCTACGTGTTGCACGTAAACTGTGTGAACGTTTATTACCACTTAATGGGTGCTTACCTGTAATAGGACAAACTCTAGACATCTCGTTTACCTCCTTAAATCGCCTAATAAGTATAACACTACATTAATCTTTAAATCAAGGAATATTTTTACAAAATAATATTAGATCATAACTTTGTGTTTAATTCTTAATTTTACTTCTTGCTATATATAATAGGATAAAGAACAAATTAAATAAAATTTATATTTTTTTTATTTATAAATAAATATGGTTATTTATAAAATCAGCCTAATTTTACGGAAATTTTACATTAAATTAGATAAATTTATAAATTTATGAAAATATTTACATGGAGTTACATTTTTGATAAAAAATCATCACTTAATTCTTTAAGCATGATTTTTTTAAGAATATAATATAAGTAATATAAGGAGAAAAATATGGCTTACGGATTGCTTTATGATTATTTAAACGGACAATGTATTGAAGCTTATAATTATTTTGGTGCTCATTTTGTTAAAAGAGAAGTCGAGACTGAAATTTTAGTTCCTTTAAAAAAGAATTCAAAAAAGACTAAAAAAAGTAAGATAATGACTACTGTTGAAGGTGTTGTTTTTAGATTATATGCACCTATGGCAGAAGATGTTAGTGTTATTGGCGATTTTAATAATTGGGATCCTAAAATTCATAAAATGGAAAAGATTGATGAAGCTGGTGTTTTTGAGATTTTTATTCCAAATTTACATAATTATAGCTTTTATAAATATCATTTTAAGGATGCTAGAGGGATTTATGTTGATAAAGCAGATCCTTTTGCTTTCTTTAGTGAATATCGACCAGGAAGTTGTTCTAGATTATTTAATATAGATGGATTTATTTGGCATGATAGACCATTTTTAAAACATAGAACTAGAAATTTTGATCAACCAATGTCGATTTATGAGATGCATTTAGGATCTTGGAAAGGAAAAATTGATAATAGAAATTTATCATATGAAGAAATTGCTGATTTCTTAATTCCTTATTTAAAAGCACTTAGTTATACTCATGTTGAAATAATGCCTATCACTCAATATCCTTTTGATGGATCTTGGGGATATCAATCAACAGGATTTTATAGTGTAGATAGTAGATATGGAAATCCTATGCAACTTATGTCTTTTGTTGATAGATTACATCAAGCTGGGATCGGCGTTATTTTAGATTTTGCACCTGTTCATTTTGCTACAGATGAATTTGCTTTATGTCATTTTGATGGTACTTGTTTATATGAATATGATAATGAACATAAATATAGCCCATGGGGTAGTTTACAATTTGACTTAGGTAAAGATCCAGTTAGAAGCTTCTTAATGAGTGCTATGAATTATTTTATTGAATATTTCCATTTTGATGGTATTAGAGTCGATGCTGTCAGTAATATTGTTTATTGGGAAGGTAATAAAAATAATGGCGAAAATTATGGAGCTACTGAATTTATTCGTAGATTAAATGGTAAAATGCATATTCTACATGATAGTGTCATGATGATTGCTGAAGATAGTACAGATTTCACTGGTGTAACTAAACCTCTTGAATATGGTGGATTAGGATTTGATTATAAGTGGGATTTAGGCTGGATGAATGATACATTAAAGTATTATGGATTAGATCCTATATATAAGAAATATGAACATGATAAGATTACATTCTCAATGGCATATTTCTTTAGCGAAAACTTCTTATTACCATTATCTCATGATGAAGTAGTTCATGGAAAAGGTACTATTATTAATAAAATGTTTGGCGATTATGATACAAAATTTGCATTAATTAGAAATTTATATACTTATCAATTTGCTCATCCAGGTAAAAAATTAAATTTCATGGGTAATGAACTTGCTAGTTTTGATGAATGGAATGAAAATAAATCACTTCCTTGGGAATTAAAACGCTATCCAAAACATGATAGTGTTTCTAGATTAGTGAGAGATTTAAATTTAATTTATCGTCATGAACCTGCAATGTATTTTGAAGAATATAATCCTGTACATTACAATTGGTTAATGGTTGATAATAAAGATCAATCAGTATTTGCTTTTGAAAGAAGAGTCGGTGATTCTCATCTTATATTTATATTTAATATGACACCAAATTATTATGAAAGTTATGATATTGGAGTCACTAGAGAAGGTACTTATCAAGAAATATTTAATAGTGATAAAGATGTTTATGGCGGAAGTAATGCATATAATGGCTTAGATTTAGTTACTTCAAATGGTGGACCTGAAAATAAACCATTTAAGATTAGTGTTAAGTTAGCCCCTTATGCTGGAATTATATTAAAGTTTAAATAAATTTAACATTTATTAGGAGAAAATATGTTTAAAAATAAAATAGAATTTATAAATGAATTTAAAGATCGTTTAGTATCTAAATATGGTAAAGCTCCAAATGAAGCACATATTTTAGAACAATTTGATATATTAGGTGAAATGGTTCGTGATTATGGCGGACATGATTGGCGTAATACTAGAGAATATGTATTAGAGAATAATCAAAAACAATTAATTTATTTCTCAATGGAATTTTTAATTGGTCGTTTATTAACTAGTAATATGATGAATATGGGTATTTATAATATCTGTAAGGAAGGCTTAGAAGATTTAGGAATAGATTTAGAAGCTTTAGAAGATATAGAAGCAGATGCCGGCTTAGGAAATGGTGGTCTTGGAAGATTAGCTGCTTGTTTTTTAGATAGTATTGCTAGTGTTAATTATCCAGGATTTGGAAACTGTATTCGTTATGAATACGGATTCTTTAAACAAAGATTAATTGATGGAAAGCAAATTGAATTACCCGATCAATGGCTTACAAATGGATATGTTTGGGAAATTAGAAAGCCAAAACATGCTGTTGAAGTTAGTTTCTATGGAAACGCTGAAACATATTTAAAACCTAATGGTGGATATGGTATTAGAACTGTTGATGCTGTTAAAGTTTTAGCTATGCCATATGATGTTTATATACCAGGTTATAAAAATGGTTTAGCAAATACACTTCGTTTATGGAGTGCTGAACCTAGTGAAAATAATCTTGAAAGTGGTCAATCTTTTGAAGATTATTTAACAACTTTAAAAGAATTATGCCATGGTTTATATCCAGATGATTCAACTGAACATGGTAGAATTCTTAGATTAAGACAACAATATTTCTTTGTAAGTGCTGGCCTTCAAAGTGCTTTAAGAGGACATTTAAGAAGATATGGAACTTTAGATAATTTCTATGAAAAATATGTTTTCCAATTAAATGATACTCACCCAATTTTAGCTATTCCTGAATTAATGAGATTATTAATGGATGATTATGGATATGGATGGGATAGTGCTTGGAAACAAGTTACCCAATGTATTGCTTATACAAATCATACAATTATGCCTGAAGCTTTAGAAAAGTGGCCAATAATTTATATTCAAAAATTAATTCCTCGTTGCTTTATGATTATTGAAGAAATTAATCGTAGACAAATGATTTGGATGCATGAAAATAATGTCAATGAAAACGAATTTAATGATATGATTATTATTAAAGATGGTATGGTCAGAATGACTAATTTAGCAATTTTCACTTGTTTTAGTGTTAATGGTGTTGCTGCTTTACATACTAATATTTTAAAGAAAGAAACATTTAAAACATTCTATAAATATTTCCCTAATAAATTTAATAATAAAACAAATGGCGTTACTCATAGACGTTGGTTGATGTATTCTAACACTGAATTAGCTAATTTAATTACAAAATCAATTGGTGATAAATGGGAAATTAATCCAGAAAATGAACTTGAGAAATTTATTGAATTTAAAAATAATAGTGAAGTTTTAGAGGGTTTAATGAAAATTAAGCACGATAATAAAGTTGCATTAGCTAAATATATTGAGAAGAATTATAACATCGAAATTGATCCTAATTCAATATTTGATACACAAATCAAAAGACTTCACGCTTACAAAAGACAGTTGATGAATATCTTTAGAATTATGCATTATTATTTTGAAATAAAGAATAATAAAAATTTCAAAATGGTACCTCATACATATATTTTTGGTGCTAAGGCTGCTCCTTCATATTACTTTGCAAAACAAATTATTGAATTAATTTTAAGTGTTGCTAATATTGTCAATAATGACCCAGAAGTTAATAAATATATGAAAGTAGTCTTTATGGAAAATTATGGTGTTTCTATAGCTGAAAAGATTATCCCAGCAACTGATGTTAGTGAACAAATTTCAACTGCAGGTAAAGAAGCTAGTGGTACATCAAATATGAAATTTATGATGAATGGTGCATTAACTTTAGGTACTTTAGATGGTGCTAACGTTGAAATTAGTGAACGTGTTGGAAAAGATAATTGCTTTATATTTGGTTTAAAAGTTAATGATATTGAAGAATTAAGAAATAAAGGATTATATAATCCATGGGATGAATATAATAGTAATCCACATATTAGAAGAATTCTTGATAGTTTATTTAATGGTCCTTGGTGTAATGAACCTAATAAATTTAGAGCAATATTTGAAGAAGTTATGAATCATAATGATGAATACTTTATCTTAAAGGATTTTGAAAGTTATTTAGTAGAATCTAAGAAAGTAGAAGAATATTATTTAGATAAAAAAGCTTGGGCAAAGAGTTGCTTAATAAATATTGCAATGAGTGGTTACTTTAGTAGTGATAGAACTATTGAAGAATATAATCGTGATATTTGGCACTTAAGTAAGATTCCTAATAAATAATATCTTAAGAATTTGATTAATAAAAAAATGCATCATTACGATGCATTTTTATTTGCTTTTTTAAATATTGATAATGACATATAGTCATAATGCTTATAAGGTATTTTTTCAAATAGTAATAATAATAAAATTGAAAATACTGTACCACAAACGCCTTGAATAAGATCAAAACCACTACTAGTTAATGCATAAGATATTCCAAATTGAACAATATATGAAATAAAATATGTTAAAACCATAAATAATGGTGAAATTAAACAAGATATAAATTTAATGTATTTAGTTTTTCTTAAAAAATAAAATAATAAAAAAGTAGCGATAGATTCTAAACCTTTTGCAACAATAGTAAAAGGAATAAAGTTTGCAAAACCACTAGCTAAATCTCCTAAAGCAGTTCCAATAATTCCACTAAAAAATCCAACAACAGGTCCTAAATAAATTGTAATAAAAATTATTAATCCATCACTAAGATTAAAATAACCAGCCCCACCACCATATGGGATAGATATAAAATAAGTTAAAACAAAAGTTAAAGCAGAAAATATTGCAATATAACTAATGTTCTTTATCAATACTTGCTTTTTCATCTATAAGTACCTTTATTTCATCTTCGTTGTAACATTTAACACCTAATGCTTTTAATTTTTCAGTCAATATACCTGAACCTTTAATATATTTATGATTAAAATTACCATCATAAATACTATTAACTCCACAACTTGGACTATTTTCCTTTAAAATTGCTTTTTTGATATGTAAATATTCAATGATGTTTATAACATCATCTCTACCTTTTATAAAATATTTAGTGACATCTTTTCCGTTTTTATCAATAACTATATCACCTTTTATTTCTGAAGGAGTTCTAGGAGTAGTTAATCCACCTAATACTTCAGGACAAACTGGGACTAATTCATAATATTGTAATAATTCTCTTACTAATGGATTATAATTACTTTTTCCATCATATTTTACTTTATCGCCAACTAAACATGCACTAATTAAAATTTTTTCCATATAACTTACCTAGGAATTATTATAAATAATAATTCCTACAAATCAAGGTTTAGTGATTTTTTAGGAAATTATAAATATAATTATTACAATTTGTTCCTAATTCTTTATCAGGTTCTAAAACATTATATACATGAAAGGCTTTATCATCTTTTTCAAAATAGAAATCATGTTTTATATTATTATCTATAAAAAGTTGATGTAATTTAAATGCTTGTTCTTGGCAAACTCGATCACCATTACTTGATATTAATAAATAATTAAGATTATGATCTATAGATTTGATTATTTGATCAATTGAAGAATTATTTCTAATAATATTTTTCTTTTTATTGCTATTAAACATCATTTTATTAAAAGTTCTTTTAGCTAAGTAATTTATAAAAGAATGATCTTTAATTAATATTAAATCTAATAAAAAAGGAGCTGGATGATTTAATATTACGTTTTTAATATTTATATCAATGTGATTAACATTATATATTCTTTGAAGCTCAGTGTTATTATTAATTGCTAAGAATAATAATAGAAGATGACCACCTGCACTATCTCCAAATAAACTAATATTGTCTTTATTATAGCCATAATTATTAGGGTCTTTTAATATGTAATTTATTGCATTAAATATATCATGTATAATGTCAATTAAATTATGATTATCAATAAGTAATCTATATGTAAAACTCGTTACTATATAATTTTTTTCTGCAAAATTCATACAAAAAAGTCCATTTGTATTATTATCACCATAAATCCAAGCGCCACCATGAAAGTCAATTATTAAATCTTTATCTTTAGTTGATTCATCCTTTTTATAATAATAATTTAATAAACTATATGATTTTTTATTATCTAAAAAATTGTAAGTATCAACTTGAACAGTTTTATTGTCTTTTTGCTTATTAATACTTTCTAGATCGCCTAAAAGCATGTTTTTACTAGCTTTTCTAAATTGTTTTTTAATAATAAAATTAATCATTGTTTATAATTTCCATTTCAAAAAGTCTTAAGGTTTGAATACGATTTATATTATATTTTGTAACAGTAAAAGCAATAATATCACAAGCTTCCCATATAAAAACCCAAGAGAAGATATCAATTACTTCATTAACAATTTGATTTTTAAAGAAATAATAAAGCAATATCTCTAATGATAATAAAAATACACCGATAACTAAGCAAAAAAATGAAGCGCGTTTCTTACTTTTTATTTTTTCTTTTAAAATTTGATATTCTAATGCGTAATGTTTTTTAATAAGATTTTTAATTTTTATTCTTTCTTGTTCATTAATATCATCTGCAAAGCTTATATCTAGTTTTAAAGATCTTTTTTTTCTAACTAATTTAAAAGCACTATAAATATAATCAAAAATTTCATCATTTAATAAACCATTATTAGAATAAGGTTTATATAAATTATCTTTTTCAAGATGTAATTTTATGATTGCACAATCATCATTAATTGTTGCATAAGCATCATTATTTTTATTTTTTTCAAAAGATAAAATATCATTTATATCTCTTTCTATTTCTTTTTTTAAATTTCTATTCTTCAACATACATAAATTATAATATTCAAGAGATTATTTTTAAATAAAATAATTTATCAGTTATGCTTATTTAAAGTATAATGTTGAAGAGGAAAAATTTATGAGATATTTAATTATTAGTGATATACATGGTTCAAGTTATTATTTAAAGAAAGTTTTAAATTATTTTGAGACTTTAAAATGTGATAAAATCTTGATTCTTGGCGATATTTTATACCATGGACCAAGAAATGATTTACCTAAAGAATATAATCCAAAAGAAGTTATTAAATTATTAAATCCATTGAAAGATAAAATAATAGCAGTTAAAGGAAATTGTGATGCTGAAGTTGATTCTATGGTTTTAAATTTTCCTATCTTAGATTTAGCTTTAGTCGCTGATGATTTTAATATGTATATGACTCATGGCCATCATTTTAATCCTGATAATAAATTAAATGTTGAAAGTGGTTCTGTTGTTTTATATGGGCATACACATATTCATAAAATAGATAAAGTAGATGGAGTAACGTATTTAAATCCAGGAAGCATTTCTTTAGCAAAAGGCGATTTAATTAATTCTTTTGCTATAAAAGAAGATAATAAAATTACTATATATGATTTAGAAATGAATATTATTATGGAGTATATGCATGACTGATAATAAAATATCGAAAACAATTTTGTCTAATATGTGCATGATCTATAAAGGTGATGAAATTTTAGTAATTAATAGGACAAAAAAAGATTGGCCAGGAATCTCTTTTCCTGGAGGACATGTTGAAGAAAATGAGACATTAGAAGAATCCGTAATTAGAGAAATGAAGGAAGAAACAGGTCTTAGTATTAAAAATCCCATTCTTTGTGATATTAAAGAATGGAGATTTGAAGATGGAATCCGCTATTTAGGATTTTTATATAAATGTAATGAGTTTACTGGAACAATAAAAAGTAGTGAAGAAGGCAATGTATTTTTTATTAAAAAGAGTGAATTGCATAATTACAAATTATCGATGGATTTTGATGAATTATTTAATTTAATTAATAATAAATAACAATAATTATAATCGATTATAATTTTAAAATAACGTTATTTTTATTCAATAACTATGCAAAAGTCATATATTTTTATAAATATTGAAAATACAATAGTTGTGAAAAAATTATAAATTAATCTATATTAATATGTAGAAAAAATATGTATTAAGTTATAAAATATAAATATGTTAATATTATTTTCAACTTTAGACAAAATTATTATTGTTTGTTCTACCATGGGTGGAGCGTTATTTTTATTATTAGTTGTATTTTTATTAGATAAAATGATACTAAAAAAAAGAAGATGTCGTAGAATTTTAACGGATGTTGAAAAGAAATACGAATATTTAAATTCTTTATTACTTGGACAAGATTTAAATTATATTCAAAGATTAGAAATAATTTCTAGAACTAATCTTTTATATGGTGATATTCATTCTACATATTTTAGAAGATTTAAAGAAATTCGTGATAATCAAGATCAATTATATCTTGAAATTTTAAATGAACTTAAAAGTTTATATGAACAAAAAAGTTATAAAGAATTTAAGAATTATTATAACGAAAGAAGTACAATTCTTACTCATTACGAAGAAAGCGTTAATTCATTAGATAGCGATTTATACGCTATTATTAAACCAGAAGAAGATGCTAGACAAAATATTTTATTATTAAAAGAAAGATTTAGAGAAGTTAAATCTAAATATAATGCTAATGAAAATGATTTATCTTATTTACATGATTCTTTTTATAAAGTATTCGATATGATCGAAAGTCAATTCAATCAATATGATGGATACGTAGAAAGTGCAAATTATGATGAAGCTTCATCAATGGTTCCTAAAATGAATAAAATTTTAAAATCTTTATTAAATATGATGGATAAAGCACCTAAATATATTGATGAATTATTAAATATTTTACCAAAAGAAATAGATGACATAACTAATAATTATCGTGAATTATTATCACTTGGCTATCCTTTAAGATCTTTAAATATTGAAGATATTATTAATTCTTTACATTATTGTGTTGAGAATTCCGTTAATAATTTGAAAAATTTAAGATTTTCAGATATCGAAACGAATATTAATAATATGCATTCTCAAATAAATGAAGTTAAAGCTTCGTTTGCTGATGAACAAAAATCAAAAGAAGAATTTGAATCCAATATTAAAAATAGTTCTGAAAGATTTGTTTCTTTAGAAAAAGAATATATTAAAATTTCAAATACAATGGCAAAAATTAATAAATTTTATGTTGTTGATGAGAAACATTTACAAGATTTTAATGATTTATCAGACAAGGTTAATGAAGTTAGTAAAGAAAAAAGAAAGATGGAAGTTTATATTCACCAAAAAGATAGTATTCCTTACAAAGCTTTAGTTGATAGAATGTCTGCTCTTGATAACGGAACTAACGATTTAAATGATAGAATTACTGCTTTTAAAAATTATTTAGTTACTTTAAAAAATGATTCTGAAAAAGCTTATAATTTGATTAATATTTTATATTTTAAACTTAAAAATTATGAGTCACTTGTTGAAAATAACATCAAGGATAAAACACTTGTAGATAATTTTAAAAATACGTTTAATGATTGTTATAAATATATAGATAATATTTATTCTATTATTAAAGTTATACCAATTGATGTTAATGAAGTAAATGTAAATGTTAATAAGTTAAATAATCTTTCTAATTCATTATTTATTGAAATTGATAAATTACTTAATTTCAAAAAAGAAGCTGAGAAAAATATTTTAATTGCGAATAAAGAGAGATATAAATTTACTGATGTTAATGCACTTGTTGATCAAGCTGAAGATTTATATGAAAACGGAAATTATAAACTTGCTTTTGAAATAAGTAATGAATCTATTGAAAAAATCAAACTTAAAGACGGGTATAATAGACAATGATTTATTTTGACAATGCTGCTACAACTAAAGTTAGCGAAATTGTTTTAAATACGTATTTAGATGCTGTAAAAAATGATTTTGCTAATCCTAGTTCAATTCATTATTTAGGAATGCAATTGACAAATAAAATCAATCATAGTAGAGATAATATTTTAAAATATCTTCATTTAAATTCTGATTATGAAGTGATATTTACAAGTAGCGCAACAGAAGCTAATAATCTTTCAATTATAGGTTATTGCTTAGCTAATAAGAATCGTGGAAACGTAATTGTTACTACACATATTGAACATGCTAGTGTCTTAGAAACTTTTAAATATTTAGAAAAAGAACATGGCTTTATTGTTAAATATTTAGATGTAGATGAAAGTGGCAATTTTAATATTGAACAAGTCAATCAAACTATTGATAATAAAACAATATTAGTTGCTTTAACACCAATAAATAACGAGGTTGGGCTATATGTTGATGCTGAATTAATTAGATCTAAAGTATCTCAATTTCCAAAATGTGTTTTGCATTTAGACTGTTCTCAAACTTTAGGTAAATATCAATTTAATTATAGCTTAGGAGACTTAATTACAATATCTTCTCATAAAATCCATGGATTAAAAAGTATTAGTTGCTTAATCAAAAAGAAGAAAATTAGACTTAATCCAATTTTAGTTGGAGGAGGGCAAGAAAACAATTTACGTAGTTCAACTTTGGATGCGCCGTTGATATTTTCTTTTGATGTTGCTACTAAAGAAATAATGGCTAATTTTAAAGAAAACTATGCAAAAGTCACATTAATTTTTAATTATTTAGTTGAAAAGTTAAAAGAAATTCCTGGAGTAAAGTTACATTTATTTAAAAAACAAACCCCATATATTTTAAATTTTTCAATCGATAAAAAAGCTAGTGTAGCTGTTGAAGCTTTAAGTAATAAAGAAATTTATGTTAGTAGTACTAGTGCTTGTTCCAGTAAAAAAGAAGTTCCATCATATGTTATTTTTAATTTAACAAATAGTGAAAAAGAAGCTAAAAATTCTATTAGATTATCTTTTTCATCAGATAACACAATAGAAGAATGTGATATTTTTCTTAACGAATTGAAAAACATTTTAAATACATTAAGGAGTTAGTTTATGGATTATAATACAATTATTATTCGCTTTGGTGAAATGTCAACCAAAGGCAAAAATAGAAAAGATTTTATTAACCTTTTAGCTAGAAACATTAAGAAAAATTTATTAGGTTATAATGATATATACTCATTAATTTTAAGACATGATCATATCTATATTGACATTTTAAAGAAAGATGAATTTGATTATTTGCCTTTAAAAGAAGTTGCTGGCATTGGAAGTTTTTCTTTAGCTTATAAAGCAGATTTATTTGAATTAGAAGATATTAAAAATTTAGCATTAGAAGAAATTAAAAAAGAAACTGGAAAAACATTTAAAGTTTATGCTAGAAGAATTGATAAATCATTCCCATATATAAGCGATGAAATTAATCGTGAAATCGCTAGTATAATTTTAAAAAATACAGACCTAAAAGTTGATGTTCATAACCCTGACATTCTTTTATCATTAGAAATAAAACCAGATGGAATTTATATGTTTACAGAAACAATTAAAGGAATAGGTGGTTATCCATCAGGATCTACAGGAAGAGCTTTAATGATGCTAAGCGGAGGAATTGATTCACCAGTTGCTACTTATTTATTAATGAAAAGAGGAATAGAAGTAACATGTATTCATTTTGCTGCTCCACCATATACAAACGCTGGAGTTATTATTAAATTAGAAGATTTATTATCTAAATTAAATATATATCAAGATAAAATAAATTTATTTATTATCCCATTTACTAAAATTCAAGAGAAGATATATGAAATATCGACTGAAGGATATCCAATAACAATAATGAGAAGAATGATGTATCGTTTATCTGAAATGCTTGCTAATAAACTTCATATTAAAGCTATTGCAAATGGAGAATCAATAGGGCAAGTAGCTAGCCAAACAATCGAATCGATGTATGTTATTAATTCAGTTACTAATTTCCCTATTATTAGACCATTAGCTACTTATGATAAATTAGATATCATTAATATTTCAAAAAAGATTGATTGCTACGATATTTCTATTAGACCTTATGAAGATTGTTGTACTATATTTACAAATAAAAATCCTAAAACTAAGCCAAAGATGAAGGAGTGTGAAATTATAGAAAATAAATTTGATTTTACACCTTTATTAAATGAAGCAATTGAAAATGTTGAATTAAAAGTTATTACTAATATAAATAATAATTAAAATAAATAAAAAACCTGATGGATCATCCAACAGGTTATTTTTATAAATTCAATTAAGTTTAATTATTTTGCTTCTTTAGCAATTTTAACTAAATCTTTGAATCCAGTTTCATCGTGAATAGCGATTTCGCTGAGCATTTTTCTATTAATATCGATTTTGTTAACTTTTAAACCATGCATAAATTTGCTGTAAGAAATATCGTTCATTCTGCATGCAGCATTGATTCTTTTAATCCAAAGTTTTCTGAAATCTCTTTTGATGTTTCTTCTATCAATGTAAGCATACATATGAGAACGCATTACTTGTTCTCTAGCAGTTTTGAAAAGTAAATGTTTACTTCCAAAATAACCTTTAGCTGATTTTAAGATCTTTTTTCTTCTTGCGTGTGTTGTTGGACCATTTTTAACTCTCATGATTCTAACCTCCTATTGTTGAATGAGATACTTAATTCTCTTCATATCGGAAGTGCTAACAACAGTAGCCTTTCTTAAGTGTCTCTTTTGTTTGTGAGTTTTGTGTGGAGCTAAGTGTGAAACATATGCGTGATGTCTTACAACTTTACCACTACCAGTGACTTTAATTCTTTTCATTAAAGCTCTTTTTGATTTCATTTTTGGCATAATTTTCTCCTTCTTTCTACTTTTTAATTTTACTTGCTAATACACAAGTAAGCCATTTACCATCAAGAGAAGCAGGCTTCTCTACGACAGCATATTCAGAAACGTATTCAATGAACTTATTTAGAACATCTTCGCCCATATCAACATGTGACAATTGACGTCCTCTAAATCTAACGCCTACTTTTACTTTATTTCCATCTTGTAGGAAACGTATAGCAGCTTTAACCTTAGTTTGGATATCGTGTTCACCGATTTGTGGAGTTAATTGAACTTCCTTAATTTCAACTATACGTTGATTCTTTTTAGCTTCTTTAGCTTTCTTTTGAGCTTCGAAACGATATTTTCCGTAGTTGATAATTTTACAGACTGGTGGATTAGCATTAGGTGCTACACATAATAAGTCTAAATCATACTCTTCAGCCTTTTTAAAAGCATCAAATCTAGACATTTTTCCAAGTGATTCACCATTAGGTCCTATAACTAAGACTTCTTTAAAGTGAATTCTTTCATTAACGATATCGCCATTAAATTTATCATTTTTGCGATTTTTAATATCCTGCTGATTATTAGGATTTTGGGTTTGTGCTATAGTATTTTCCTCCTGAGATAAATAAAACGGACGCATAAATTCATGCGCCCGTTGAGTTTACAAAATTAACATTTGTAGCTATTGACCAATTAATTAATTTATTAATCTGGTGAGAAGCAGGCGCTTTTCTTTCTACGTTCGGTTAATATTATATATATAACTAATTTAGAATACAACAATTATTTTGATAATTTATGGTTCCATATTAAGTTGTAATATTTCATAACTTCATTTACTTTATGACCGTTATGATTAACATTATCAATAACTTCAGCTAGATTAGAAGTAGAACCATCAATTAGTTTATCAATTTCTTTTAATAATACAAAATAATAATCTTTAGCTTTATCGATTAATTGATAAAAATCAAAATTATATTTTTTATTAGAATCAACGCAACTTGTATAAGTTTTATGATTTAAATTTAAAAAATCATAAGGAAGAACTTGCTTTGTAGTTGGAGTAGAAAATACATTTATTGCTGATTTATTCGCTACTTTTCTAAATAAATTTTTCTTATAAGGATGCTTAGAATATATAACTCTATATACAAATCTCATTCTTTTTAAAGCAATATAAAATGTTTTATTTTTAATAAAATCTAATTTAAATTCATCATTTAAATAATTATAAAAAACATTAGAAACTATTTTTAAATCTTTCTTATTAAAAGAAAGCATCTTAGATGGACTTTTATTAATATTAAATTTATCACTAACAAGACGATCAATACTTGATTCAATAGCAGCATGAGATAAAAAGAAGTTATGAGAATTATCTTTATCGCTAATAACAAATCCAGAATTATAAAAAATAAAAGGATGAGTAGTAGCATCTAAAGCATAATGAGATGTCATACCTTTTAAATAATCATATAAAGCTTTCTTTTCTTTATTATTTTTACTTTCTTTAATTCTATTTATAAAATATAAAAAGGTTTTAATAGGATTAATATCATGTAAAAAATGCCCACATTCTTCAATCTTTTTAGAATCTTTACCTTTATTTAAACTAGCAAAATTAAAAAAGAAAGGATCAGGACCTTGAGCGCCTATAAAACCAATCTTAGAAATATTAGGTTCTACTAATGTTAGAAATGTGTAATGAGTGAGAGTTGATGGCATAATTTAATTCTTTAATAACTTTATAATAATCCTTTCAAATTATTATAAACATTAATAAATAATTTTACTATTTATTTACACTAATATTATAAATACAAAGGAGAAGTTGCTTAATAAAATATGTTGAATAATTCCTAAAAAAAATAAAGTGAAATAAATTAGGAATGAAGGGTATTAAAAAATTAAATTTTAGAATAATTTCTGTTATTTTGTCTATAATTACAACTATTTTGACTTTTGTAATTTCTTATGTAACGCTTTCGGGATATAACCAAGATTTCATTATAATACTTACTTTTTTAGCATTAATGTTTTCACTTTTTGGAGTACTTATTGTTTTTATTTTAACAAGAAAAGAATAATTTTATTTCATATTCAGCATAATTAAAATAATTTTTTTATGATGTATTTAATATAAATTATAGTAAAAAATAATTTATTACATAATTAATTTCATATAGTAATAAAACAAATAATTATGAACAATTCTATAATTAGTTATTTAAAATTAACTCATTTAAATTAACTTTATAACCTAAATTGAATATAATATGTGAAATGAAAGAAATTAAAGCTAATTATCACACTCATACTTATTTATGTAATCATGCTAATGGCGATGTTTTTGATTATGTTTTAAAAGCGATTGATTTAGGATTTATTGAATTAGGATTTTCAGATCATAACCCAATTGATTTAGCTTATTTTGACAAAGTAAAATTACATAAAAATTATTTAAATTTAAATATGAGTTTATATTCTTTTTTAAATATTTATTTAAAAGAAATAGATGAAGCAATTATTAAATATAAAGATAAAATTAAGATTTATAAAGGTAGTGAAACTGAATTTTTTATCGATGATATCGAATATTATAAGTATTTAAGATCTAAACTTGATTATATGATTTTAGGTGTTCATTTTTATAGTTATAAAGGAAAACTTATTAATAGTTTTTCTGAAATTAATGAAGATAATGTTGATGGATATTTTGACACTATAATTAGTGCTATTAAATCTAAATTATTTAAAGTTATTGCTCATCCTGATTTATTTTGTGTTTCTTATTTAAGTGATTTTAATACTCATTTTAATAAACATATATTAGATAGAATTGATGAATTATGTCTTGAAGCAATTAAAAATAATGTTTATTTAGAATTTAATATTAATGGAATTAGAAATTCTAAGTCATGGGGTTATAAAGATTATAAAAATTATCCTTATCCTAATATTAATTTCTTTGAATATATTAAAAAATATCAAGAAGATGGCTTAAAAATTATTATTGGATTAGATGCTCATGACCCATCTTGTCTTAATGATAAAGCAATTGAATTAGGGCTAGAAATTATAAATAAAATAGGACTAAAAATTGAACCTTATTTAAAAATTAATGACTAAATAATTTACTTTTTATTTAAAAATATTTAATTAAAAGTATTATATAATCGTCATTCAATTTTTTTATAAAAAACATACAAATTATATTAATATATAAAATGTTTTTATGCTATAATAATTAAGACTATTAAGAGGGCCAATTAAAGTGAATTTATTTGATATATTACCTATAAAATATTTCTCAATTTTTTCTGGTAAAAACCGCTCTATTTATGCTGAAAGTTTGCTAATCCTTTATGAAATGCTTGAAAATGATGAAAACGCAATCAATAAAACTGACTATATTAAAGCACTTAAAGAAAAAGGAAAAAAGGAATTAGAAAACCTTGATTTATTAGAAGAAGAGGAAGACTTTAAATCAGACGAAAATATTATTATTGATAATTTGTCAACCAAAGCAAGTTTTTTAGTTAGAAGACTTGAAGAAACTGGTTGGATAAATATCGCGATGAATACTGAAACAATGGAAGAAACAATTATCTTACCTGTTTATTCTATTTTTATTTTAAAAACTTTTAGAGACATCATTGGTGATGAAGAATCTCCATATTTAAGTTTAGTTCATTCAACTTATAGTGAACTTAAATTAGAAGATGAAGAGCAAGATGATTTAATGTATATAACTTTAGTAAGATGTTATGAAAATACTAAAAAATTAAAAGTTGAACTCATTACTTTATCTCACTCAATTAGAATCTTCCAATCTAAATTAGGTAAGATGTTTCAAACAAATGAAGTATTGTATGATTTCTTTGATGTTTATAAATATAAAATTTTAGATAGATATTATCATCCATTAAAAACATTCGATAGTGTCGCTAAATTTAAAAGACCAATTATTACAATATTAGAAAATTGGTTAAATAATAAAGAAATTAGAAATAAATTAGTTTTACTTTCAAGTATTGCAAATACTAGTTTACCTAAAGAAGAAATTGAAAAAGATATTATTACAAAAATTAATTATATAACTGATACTTATCACTCTTTAAATAGTGTAATTAATCATATTGATAAAGAAAATAGCGCTTATACTAAATCTTCTACTAATAAGATTCTTTATTTAAATAATAATGATAAATCTATTAAAGGACATTTAGAAAATATATTTAAAGCTTATTCTAAATCAGTTAATGATCCTCGTTCTTTATCAAAGATTTTATCTAAAATGCAAGATTCAATCTATTTATATGAACAAGGATATGTTGATAGCGAATCAATTACATTCCCAATTTTAAGAAAATATAACGAAGATACTTCACCAATGCAAATCGTTGATTTTGATTTTGCAAATGATGAAATCATGAAAGATTTCTTAGAAGCTACAAAGAATATTTATACTGATGAAAAAATTTATGAATTTATGGAAAATTGTTTCGGTGATAGCGATACTTTAAGAGTTGAAGACATGCCATTAACTAATTTTGAAGCATTTATTTGTTTAATTTTTGCTACTGTTAAAAAAGATAATAAAGATTGTTTTTATACAATCGAATTAGTGGACGATAAGAAGATTATTAATAATCATTATCGTGTTCCACACTTTTTATTCAAAAGAAAGGAGAATAACTAATTATGTTTAGTGATGATTTTATAAAAATGCCTGCTGGCGATCAAAGTAAATTTGCTGAAGTTTGTAATAGATTATTACTTAAAGGCTTTATAGTAAGAGATATATTTGATGCAAAAGAAAAAATAATGAGAGTTAATCCTGATTATAGATTTATGGAAAGATATTTTGACGTATTTGAAGGATATCTTAAATTTAGTGGTTGGCATGTTGAAAAAGATAATATTTTAGGTGTTGTTGCTTTAAGTAATGAATATTACGATAATCGTCTTAGAATTGATAGAGAAACTAGCTTAGTTTTATTTGCATTAAGATTAATTTATGAAAATGAAAAATCTGAATCTAATGAAGCTGGTGTTTCAATTTATATGACTACCCCAATGTTAATTAAAGAAATGCTTGATCACAATATTGTTATGCCTGGAAAAAGACTTAGTGGTCGTGGACTTGCTAGAAGTTTAAGATTTTTAGCTAATCATAATATTATTTCTAAAGTTAGTGGAAGTTATGATGAAGGTAATGTTAGTTTTTATATCTTACCTAGTATAGTTTATGCATTAAATAACGATAAAATCATTTCTATGAGCAATATTTTAGATGAAATAAATAAAAAATCGGAGGACTTAAATAATGAAATCACTTACTAAAGCAAAAATTATAAATTGGCATTATTTTTGGAATCAAACTGTAGAATTTAAACAAATAGTATTTTTAACTGGTAAAAATGCATCAGGTAAATCGACTTTAATCGATGCTTTATCTTTAGTTTTATTAGGAGATACCACTGGTAGATTCTTTAATAAAGCTGCTATGGATAAAAGTGCTCGTACTTTAAAAGGTTATCTTCGTGGTGAAATTGGTGATACTGCTGAAGGTGATTTTAAATATTTAAGAAATGGACGTTTTACTTCTTATATTGCTCTTGAATTTTATGATGATTTACATGATTCATATTTTACTATGGGTATTGTTTTTGATACTTCAAATGATGGTAGTGAAGAACATCATTTCTTCTCAACTAATGATAAAATTCCTGAAAATGAATTCATTGTTGATAAATATCCAATGGAATATAAAGATTTAGCTAAATATTTTGCTACTAATTATGAT
Organism: uncultured Bacilli bacterium; assembly: GCA_934168325.1. Classification (GTDB taxonomy): domain Bacteria; phylum Bacillota_I; class Bacilli_A; order RFN20; family CAG-826; genus Onthovivens. Next base: position 15,174 of record CAKPNG010000005.1, on the reverse strand, counting down.
AAAAATGATTATCAATTCTTCGATTCTAATCGACAATATCAAGATTTCTTAAAGAAGAAATTTGGTGGTCTTAAAGATAAATATTTTAGCCTACTTAAAAAAGCTAGTAGTTTCTCTCCAATTACTGATATTACTACTTTTATTACAGAATACGTTTGTGATCCACAAGCTGATATTAATTTAGAAGCTCTTCAAGATAATATTCTTCAATATAAAAGACTAGAAAAAGAAGCTGAAGCAATTGAACTTCGTGTAAATCAACTTGATGAAATTGCTAATACTTATAATATATATAAAACAAATAAAGAAAAATTAACTGTTTCTCAATATATTATTCAAAGATGTCAACTCGAAATGAGTAAAGATAAACTAAATAGTTTTAAAAATGAAGTTTTAAAAGCTACTAAAAGAATCAATGAAATCGATGTTGAACTAAATGAAAATAAATCTAATTTAGAAGAACTTGAAAGAAGAAGAGCTAATTTAATTAGCGATAAAGCTAATAATGATACAGTTAAAATTACTGATGAATTAATCGAAGAAAAACGTGAAATCAGTGCTAAAATTGATGCTATAAAATTTGAAGAAAATGAAGTTAAAGAAAATTTAACTCGTTATACTGATAATTATATAAAAGCAACTTCTTCTTTATTAAAGAAATTATCAACATTTGATAGAGATTTCTTAGATGAAGATAAAGACCGTGAACTTTTAGATTTAGAGCATGATGCTCAAGTTGTTTTTGATGAATCAATGAAATTTAAAGATAATTATTTATCTAATTTAATGTTATTGGATAAAGAAAACTTAGAGAATTATCGTATCCATTTAGCAAGTTTTAAAAATAAAGTTAGTTCTTTAGCTACTTCAATTGCTAGAGCTATTCAAAATATTGAGAAAAAGATTGCTTCTTTAAAAGAAGAAGAAAGAGGAATTCGTGATACAGGTACTAAGCCTTATGATCGTACATTAATCATAGTTAAATCTAGACTTGAAAAAGAACTTAAAGAGAAATTTAATCGTGATATACCAGTTGAAATTTATGCTGATTTAATCGATATAAAAGACTTAAGTTGGTCTAATGCAATCGAAGGATTTTTAGGTGGACAAAGATTTAATTTATTTGTTGCTCCTAAATATTATATTGATGCTTATAAGATATTTAGAAGAATTATCGATGAAGTTAGATTATATGGCATTGCTTTAATTGACCAAGAAAAGATTATCGAAAGAGATTTCGATATGGATAAAGCTTCTTTAGCTACTGAAATTATTACAGATCATGAAGGTGCTAGAGCTTATACTAATTTCTTAATTGGTCGTTTACATAAATCAACTAATATTGAAGAAGCTAGAAATAGTGGAAATGGTATTACTAAAGAATGTGATGTTTATCGTAATTTCGCTTTTAATAAGATAAATCCACGTATTTATCAAAATAGTTTTATTGGTCGTAAATTAGATGCTCGTTTCTTAAAAGAAAAAAGTAGTGAATTAAATTCTAATTTATCTAATTTAGGAATTTATCGTAGTTTACATAGTGTTATTACTGAAGCTAATAATTTAGAAGCCCTCAATAGTAATGAAATTATCAATATTACTAAAACAATTGAGAAATTAGCTCAATTAAAAGGCTTAAAATCTAGCTTAGATTATATTGAAAATGAACTTAGTGAACATGATACTACATTAATTAATTCTTTAGATAAGAGATTAAAAGATGTTAGTGATGATATTAATTCTATTAATAAATCTAATGAATCTTTAATTTTAGAAAAAGGTAATTTAACAACTGAAATTAAAAATTTAAAAACTGAAAAAATTAAAGAAGAAGAATCTAAGATTTTACAAATGGAAACTGAGCTTGCAAATGCTTATGATTTAGAATTTGTTAATACTAAATGTGTTCCAATTTTAGAATTAGAACTTGATTCAAGAAAATCTTATATTCAAATTTATCAAGAAAATACAGCTGGATTCACTAGATTACAATATGTTGTAAATAATATTTTCAATCAACTTGTTAAATTAAGAAGAGATTATTTACATGATTATCATTTATCTTTTGATCCTGAAAAAGTAGTTAATGATGATTTTGATAAAGAATTAAATGAATTTAAAGAAGTTAAACTTCCTGAATATCGTGCAAAAATTGAAGATTCTTATCATAAAGCAACTCAACAATTTAAAGATGATTTTATCTTCAAATTAAGAAGTGCAATTGAAGATGTTGAAGATCAAATTGCTAATTTAAATGTTGCTTTAAAAGAATCAAGCTTTGGAAGCGATTTATATAGATTCACTGTTAAACCTTCTCAAGTTTATAGAAGATATTATGACATGCTTAAAGATGATATCATTTTAGATACTGGAGAAGATGAAACCCCATTCTTAGAAAAATATAAAGATGTCATGGAAGATTTATTTAGACAAATCGTTGATATCGGAAATAATGAAAGAAATAGTGCTTTATTACAAAATATTGAAAAGTTTACTGATTATCGTAGCTACTTAGATTTTGATTTAATAGTGTATAATAAGAATAGTGGTGAAGAACAAAGATTATCTAAGATGATTAAGAAGAAATCCGGTGGTGAAACTCAAACTCCATTCTATATTTCTGTCTTAGCAAGTTTTGCTCAACTTTATCACGTTCATGATGAAGGAGAAATCGCTAATACAATTCGTATGATTATATTCGATGAAGCTTTCTCTAAGATGGACCGTGAAAGAATTATTGAAGCTGTTAAATTATTAAGAAGATTTAATTTACAAGTTATTTTATCTACACCTCCTGAAAAAATTGGAGATATAGCTGAACTTGTTGATGAAACATTACTTGTTAGCCACGATAAGAATAGTAGTTGTGTATTATTATATTCGAAAGAAGATTAGTATATATAATAGATTAAAGGAGGTCTTATATGTCTAAACAGTGTGTAGCAATGATCTTAGCTGGTGGTAAGGGAACTAGATTACAGGCTTTGACCAAGAAAATTGCTAAACCTGCAGTTTATTTTGGTGGGAAATATCGTATTATTGATTTTTCTTTATCAAATGTTGCAAATAGTGGTATTGATACTTGCGGAGTTTTGATTCAATATGAATCTATTGTCTTAAATAATTATATAGGCAATGGTGAAAAATGGGGCTTTAACGGTGTTGGGGGTAAATGTTTATGTTTATCACCTCGACAAACTGAAGAAGGTGCTAATTGGTATAAAGGAACAGCTGATGCAATCTATCAAAACATTGATTTTTTAGATGATGAAGATCCTGAATATGTTCTTATTTTAAGTGGTGATCATATATATAAAGCTCAATATAATGAAATGCTTGATCTCCATATTAAAACTGGTGCTAGTTGTACAATTAGTGTTTTAGAAGTACCAATTTATGAAGCTAGTAGATTTGGTATTTTAGAAGTTGATAATAATGATGTTATTACTAAATTTGTTGAAAAACCTAAAGTTCCTAAATCAAATTTAGCTAGTATGGGTGTATATATTTTCACTTATAAAGAATTAAAAAAAGCTCTTTTACTTGATGCTAAAAATGAAAATAGTTCTCATGATTTTGGTAAGAATATTATTCCTTATTTATTAAATAATAATAAGAAAATTGTTGCTTATAGATTTAAAGGTTATTGGCGTGATGTTGGTACTTTATCTTCACTTCATCAAGCTAATATGGAACTTTTACCTAATAATAGAAATAGTGAAACAATTAGATTTAGTGAATATCCTCAAATTTATAGTGAAGATACTCACTCAACTCCTCAATTTATTTCAAAAGATGCTAAAGTTAGTAATTGTTTGATAAATCAAGGGGCAATTATTTACGGAAATGTCAATTCTAGTGTTATTTCTAATGAAGTTTTTATAGATAAAAATGCTACTGTTAAGGATTCAGTTTTAATGCCTGGAGTAAAAATTGGTAAAAATGCTTATGTAAATAATGCAATTATTGGACCTAATACTGTTATTAAAGATAATGAAACAATTAATAAAGATAGTGAAGAAGTTGTATTAATTGATTATGGAAGGAGTCTTAGTAAATGAAAAATGTAATTGCTTTAGTTGATTTACATAATAAAGAGAATTTAGGTGTTTTAACTAAATCTCGTCCAATGGCATCTACTACTTTTTTAGGAAGATATACTTTTATTGATTTTGCTTTAAGTAATTTAACTAATAGTGGAATTGATAATATTGGTATTTTAGTTAAAGATCATTCTAGAAGTATTATTAAACATTTAGGTAGTGATGCTACTTATTTAAAAAATCCTAAGACTGGTTTTCAATCAATATTTATTAATGAATACGGCTTAACTAATCCTCCTTTTAATACTGATATTAATAATATTAAAGAAAATGATTGGTTCTTATATGATAAGAATGCTAAATATATTGTTGTAGTACCTGTTGCTTTTGTTTGTAAAGTAGATTTTAATGAAGTTATTGAAGAACATATTAAATCTAATAAAGTTATAAGTGTTTTATATAAGCATGTTGATAATGCTAAAACTAATTTTATCGGTTGTGATAAGATTACAATTGATGCTTTAGGTAATATTCAAAAATTTAGTTCTAATAATGGAATTAATGATGATGAATATATATCGATGGAAACTTATATTTTTAATACTGATTATCTTCGTGAATTATTAAATAAAGTTAGTGATGTTTCTTCGATGTTTACTTTAAAAGATTTAATTCATTTTATATGTAATTATAAAGAAAAGATTCATGCTATTGAATATAAAGGATATTGTAGATATTTTAATAGTTTAAAAGATTATTATGATTTTAGTTTTGAATTTATTGATAATAAAGAAGTAGTTAATGATTTCTTCCAAGATGATTGGATTTATTATACTACTACTCATAATTCTACTCCGGTATTATATGGTGAAAAAGCTGAAGTTAGTGATTCTTTACTTGCTAATGGATGTCAAATAGATGGCACTGTTAAACATTCTATTTTATCTAGAAATGTTAAAGTTGAAGAAGGTGCTAGTGTTGAAGATTGTATCATATTTACTGATTCAGTTATTAAAAATGGAATTCATTTAAAACATGTTATTGTTGATAAACATTGTCATATAAAAAATAAAGATGAAGTTATAGGAACTGAATCTGATCCAATTTATATTCCTCAAGGGGCTAATATATAATGAATATTTTAATGACAGCAAGTGAGGCTTTACCTTTTTGTAAAACTGGGGGTTTAGCTGATGTTAGCTATAGTTTAAGTAAAGAATTTGTTAAATTAAATCATAATGTATCTTTTGTATTACCTTTTTATAAAGAAATAGAAAAGAAAGTTCATAAAAAGATTAATCATGTATGTGATTTAATAGTTACAATGAATTGGAGAAAGATAAACGCAAGTATTTATCATGTAGTTTATGATAAGATTGATTATTTTTTAATTAAAAACGATTATTATTTTGATCGTGATAATGGACTTTATGGTTATTATGATGATGGTGAGCGTTATGCTTTTTTCTGCTTAGCTATTATTGAATTAATGAAATATTTACCAATTAAATTTGATGTATTACATTTAAATGATTGGCAAGTTTCTATGTTATCTTGCTTAATAAAAACTAAATATGGATCAGATAATTATTTTAATAAAATTAAGTGTGTATTGACAATTCATAATCCTTTATTTAAAGGTTATATTAATAGAGATTCTTTATTTGATTTATATAACTTACCTACTAATTTATATGATGAAGGCAAGGTTAGACTTGATGGTCAAGTATCAACTTTAAAAGCAGGAATTGTTTATTCTGATAAGATTACAACAGTTTCACCAACTCATCGTAATGAATTATTAACAATCGATGGAAGTAAAGGATTATATTATGATTTACTTCTTAGAGAAGATGATTTTATAGGTATTGTTAATGGCGTTGATGAAAAAGAATTTAATCCTCGTAAAGATAAAAATATCTATGTAATGTATAATGAATCAAATGTAAATACTTTAAAATCTAAAAATAAAGTTGAGTTTTGCAAGGAAAATGGTTTAAATCCTAAGGTTCCGATGTTTACTATAGTAAGTAGATTAACTTCTCAAAAAGGCTTAGAATTAATTTATGGAATGGCTCAAGAAGTAATTAATCATAATGGAACATTTGCAATTTTAGGTAGTGGAGAATATGAAGCTGAATGTTTCTTTAATAGATTTAAAGCTTTAAATCCTAAAAATAGTTATGTCTATATTGGGTATAATGATCTATTAGCTCACAAGTTATATGCTAGCTGTGATTTCTTTATTATGCCTAGTGCTTTTGAACCATGTGGTATAGGACAAATGATTGCTCATCGATATGGAGCACTTCCAATTGTTAGAAGAACTGGTGGTTTAGTTGACACTGTTACTTGCTTAAATAATGATAACTCTAATTACTTAAAAGCTGATGGAATTGGATTTGATGATTTCTCAAATTTTGAAGCAAATGAATCAATAGATAAAGCTTTTAATTTATATTATAGTAATGCTAAATATATGAATGCATTAAGGAAGAACGCGATGAAAAAAGATCATCGTTGGAAAAAATCAGCTTTAATGTATCTAGATTTGTATAATTCTATTAACAAATAAATTTAATTATGTTAAATATTTTTAATTTTAATATTTTAAGTGAAGTCATAACACCTACACGTAATTTTAATCTTCTATATATTATATTAGATAGTTGTTTTATTTGCTTGCTATTAACATTACTTATATTAAAAAAGAGGTATTTAACAGTTATTTTTGCTTTATTTGGTGGTATTTTGTATTTTATTGTCGATTTTGGTTATTTTTATTTAATTAGTAATACTAGATCGATATTTATAGATGGAGTAAAACAAAATAGTTTATATACTGGACTTATCTTATTATGGATGAGTTTAAGTTATGGAATTACTAATTTTGCTTTTATTTGGCTATGTTTAAGCAAAGATAAATATTTAAAATATTGGATATTTTTAATAGTTATATGGTGGTTAGTAGTTCCTAGTATTACTATTTTTGGTGGAGATAATAACATTCAAACATATCGCACAACTAATGCATATCATACTTATATGGCAATTATTTTATTAGTAGGTTATTTTGGACTAACTATTTACTCTTTATTTTCTAAAAAGAAGATAATTAACATTTTATGGCTTAATTTAATTGGTATAAGTGTCCAATTTTTCTGGGAATTTAGCTTATTAATTAATGGAATTAGACCATATAATGAAAATAGTATTAAAACATTATTAATTAATTCTATTATTGAAACTAATTTGGGTATGCCTTATATTTATTTAATATATTTATTAGTTAAAAAACATTTTAATGAAGATTTAAAGAAAGTAGAAATAAAAAAATGAAATCGATTAAAGAAATATTTATTGTTGGTAATGGACCAAGTTCATCTCATACAATTGGTCCTAGTAAAGCACTTGATTATATATTAAATAAATATCAAGATATAGATAAAATCGAGATTATTTTATATGGATCTTTAGCTTTAACTGGTAAAGGTCATTTAATTGATGTCGTTATTAATAATAAATTAAAAAATATAAATCATCACATTAAATTTGATTATTTTACAAAAGTAAATCACCCTAATACAATGGATTTTATAATACATAAAAATAACGAATTATTTAAAGAAAGAATATATTCAATAGGTGGTGGAACTATTAAAGTAAAAGGTGCAAAATCTAATAAAATAGTTGAGATTTACAAGGAAAATACTTTAAAAGAGATACTTTTTTATTGTAAAGAAAATAATAAAACTCTATTAGAATATGTATTAGAAAAAGAAAATGACATCTTAATTTATTTGAAAAATATTTTAAAAATAATGGATGAAGCAGCTAATAGAGGTATTAATAATGTTGGTGAATTACCCGGTTCACTTCATGTTATTAAAAAAGCTAATACTATTTATAATGAAGCAATTAAAAATGATAATGATAATTTAAAAAATAACGCTTTAGTAATGGCATATGCCTTTGCAGTTAGTGAAGAAAATGCTTCTGGAGGTATAGTTGCAACTGCTCCTAGTTGTGGAAGTTGTGGAGTTATTCCTGGAGTTATTAAATATCTTAGATTAAATAATATAGATGATAATAAAATTATAGAAAGTTTAGCAGTTGCTGGTTTAATTGGTGAAATAATAAAAACTAATGCTACAGTTAGTGGAGCTGTTGCAGGATGCCAAGCTGAAATAGGTGCTGCTTCATCAATGGCTAGTGCAATGATTATGAATGCATTTAATGCTAATAATGAAAAAATAGCTCAAGCGGCTGAAATTGCTTTAGAACATTCTTTGGGTTTAACTTGTGATCCAATTGATGGATATGTTCAAATTCCTTGCATAGAAAGAAATTCAATATTTGCGTTAAAATCAATTAATGCATCTCAATTAGCATTTTTAATTGATTCAGATAGTTCAAAAATTAGTTTTGATGAAATAGTTAAAACAATGTATGAAACTGGTAAAGATTTAAAAAGCGGGTATAAAGAAACTTCTAAAGCTGGGATGTCTAAATTATTAAGTAAATAAAAAGACAATCACATTGGATTGTCTAAATGTAATTCTAACAACTTCTTATAATAAAACTTTTTTTCTGCCTATCATAAATAATCTCCTTATTAATATGACATGCAGAAAAATATTCTCTAATATCGTTGATATAACGAATAGCAGTTCTTTTCGAACAATTTGCCATATCAGCAATATCATTAATATTAATGCTTCTTTGTTTATTTAGATAATCATAAATAAGAAGCACAACTTGAATTTTCTTCATTTTTAACCCTCCGATATATATTTTAAATGCGATAAAATATTTGTAAAGTAAAAAAATACAAGTGTGTTTTAGTAAAATATACTATTCGTAGCAAATTTTTTACAAAATTATTTATATGCCTTGTAATAATTAAAGAAAAAATAGAGGTTTTTTGGTATAATAAATAAACGTCAAATAAAGGAGAACTTTATGAGCTATGATTTTAAGAATGTAGAGAAAAAATGGAGTAAAATTTGGATTGATAGAAAAGAATATAAATGTGATACTTCAGATTTTTCTAAACCAAAATATTATGCATTAGATATGTTTCCATATCCTAGTGGTCAAGGATTACATGTTGGCCATCCTGAAGGATATACAGCAACTGATATTATTTCTAGAATGAAAAGAATGCAAGGCTATAATGTATTACATCCAATTGGATGGGATGCTTTTGGTTTACCTGCTGAACAATATAGTATTAAAATGAATGAACATCCAGAAGGATTTACTTTAAAAAATATTGCTAATTTTAGAAGACAAATCCAAATGCTTGGTTTTAGCTATGATTATGATCGTGAAATTATGACTTGTGATCCAAAATACTATAAATGGACACAATATATTTTTGCTCATATGTTTGATGATAATTTAGCTTATGTTAGTTATAAACCAGTTAACTTTTGCCCTGAATTAGGTACAGTTTTAGCAAACGAAGAAGTCATTGATGGTAAAAGTGAAAGGGGTGGCTATCCTGTAATAAGAAAGCCAATGAGACAATGGATGTTAAGAATTACCTCTTATGCAGATCGATTAGCTACTGATTTAGAAGGTCTTGATTGGCCAAGTTCAACTATTGAAATGCAACGTAATTGGATTGGAAAAAGTAAAGGTACTATCATAAAATTCAAGGTTAAAGGAACTAGTGATTATTTTGAAGTATTTACTACTAGAGCTGATACTTTATTTGGTTGCTCTTATTGCTGTTTAGCTCCTGAACATCTTTTAGTTGAAAAAATTGTAACTAGTGATAATGCTGATAATATTAAAAAATATCAAGATGAAGTTTCTCATAAATCTGATTTAGATAGAACTGAATTAAATAAAGAAAAAACTGGTGTATTTACTGGAGCTTATGCAATTAATCCAATAAATAATGAAGAAGTACCAATTTTTATTGCTGATTATGTTCTTGGAAGTTATGGAACAGGTGCTGTTATGGCTGTTCCTGCTCATGATGATAGAGATTATGCTTTTGCTAAAAAATATAATTTACCTATTAAAAAAGTAATTGAATCTGATGTAAGTGAAAATGCTTATACTGAAGATGGTAAGCATATTAATAGTGATTTTATTAACGGTCTTAATATTGCTGAAGGTAAAGAAGCTATTACTAATAAACTTATTGAAATGGGTGATGGTAATTTTAAAGTTAATTATAAATTAAGAGATTGGTTATTCTCTAGACAAAGATATTGGGGAGAACCTATTCCTATTTATACTTTTGTTGATAATAATGAAATGGGTAGAGTTAAAGATGAAGATTTACCTTTAGTTTTACCTGAACTTGATGAATATAAACCTAGTGGTACTGGCGAATCTCCTTTAGCTAATGCGAAAAATTGGCTTAATATTAAAGTCAATGGTTGTGATGCTAAAAGAGAAACAAATACTATGCCTCAATGGGCTGGTAGTTGTTGGTATTATATAAGATATATAGATCCACATAATGATAAAGAAATCGGTGATAAAAAATTATTAGATCATTGGCTTCCTGTTGATTTATATATTGGTGGTCAAGAGCATGCTGTTTTACATTTATTATATGCTAGATTTTGGCATAAATATTTATATGACAAAGGTATTGTTAGTTCTAAAGAACCATTTAAGAAATTATTCCATCAAGGGATGATTTTAGGTGAAAATGGTGAAAAAATGTCTAAATCAAGAGGAAATGTTATAAATCCTGATGATATTGTTAATCAATATGGTGCTGATGCATTAAGATTATATGAAATGTTTATGGGACCTCTTGAAGCAAGTTTACCTTGGTCTAATAAAGGTTTAGAAGGTAGTAAACGCTTTATTGATAGAGTTTATAGAGTTTTTGAAGAAGAAGGCTTAAAGAATAAGATTGTTGAAACTAATAATCATTCATTAGATTATGTTTATAATTATACAGTTAAAAAAGTTACTAATGATTTTGAAAATTTACAATTTAACACTGCAATTTCTCAAATGATGATTTTTGTCAATGAATTATATAAAGCTGATGAATTATATATTGAATATTTAAAAGGCTTTGTTAAGATGTTTGATTGTATTTGCCCGTTTGTTGGCGAAGAAATTTGGTCAATTCTTGGTAATAAAGATCTTATTACATATGAAAAATGGCCTACTTATGATGAATCTAAATTAGTTTTAAATAAAGTTAAAATTGCTGTACAAGTTAATGGTAAACTTAGAGATACTATTGAAATTGAAAAAGATTTAGATGATGAAAAAGTAAAAGAAATTGCTTTTAGTTCAGCTAATGTAAAAAGATTTACTGACGGTAAAAATATTAAGAAAGTTATCGTTGTTAAAAATAGAATTGTTAATATAGTGGCTATTTAATATGAATATTATAAATATAATTGCTACTGAACTTGGATTAAAAGAAAGTAGCGTTTCTAGTGCTATTAATTTAATAGATGAAGGAAATACTATTCCTTTTATTGCTCGTTATAGAAAAGAAGCAACAGGAAATTTAACCGATACTGATTTAAGAAAACTTGAAGAAAGACTTATTTATCTTAGAAAACTTGAAGAAAGGATGAATACAGTTTTAAAAAGTATTGAAGAACAAGGAAAACTTACTGATGAATTAAAATTAGAAATTGAAAATGTTTCTACTTTAAGCGAATTAGAGGATTTATATCGTCCTTATAAACCTAAAAAGAAAACTAGAGCAATTATTGCTAAAGAAAAAGGATTAGAACCTTTAGCTAAAGCAATAAAAGAAGGACAGGATGATATTTTAGAATTTGCTAAAACATTTATTAATCCTGAAAAGAAAGTTAATGATGTTAATGATGCAATTAGTGGTGCTAAAGATATTATTAGTGAAGATATTAGTGATAAAGCAAATTACCGTAAATTTATTAAAGATAAAATTTGTAAATTTGGTTTTATTACATCTAAAGAAATTAAAAAAGATGAAAAAGATACATATGGTCATTATGCTGATTTTTCTGAATTAATTAAAACTATTCCACCTCATAGAATATTAGCTTTAAATCGTGGTGAAAAAGAAAAGTGTCTAAAAGTTTCTTTAAATTATGATGTTGATGAATTAACTGAATATATATCTAAAAAAGAGAAAATTGGATTAAATCCTAATAAAGATATTTTATTAGATGTTATTAATGATAGTTTAAAAAGACTTATATTACCTTCAGTTGATAATGAAATACGTAATGAATTATTTTCAGTTGCTGAAGATAAATCTATTGAAGTATTTAAGAAGAATTTATATCAATTATTGATGTATCCACCAATTAAAAATATTACTGTTTTAGGATTTGACCCTGGATTTAGAGCTGGTTGTAAATATGCTTTAGTCGATCCATATGGTAAGCCTTTATTTGTTGGAGTTAGTGAAATTACTGCAAATAGTGAATATAAAGTTAATGAATCTATTAAGCAATTAACTAAGATTTTATTAGAAAATAAGATTGATTATATTGCTTTAGGTAATGGAACTGCTAGTAGAGAAAGTGAAGCTATTTTATCTAAGATTGTTAAAGATAATAAATTAAATACCAAGATATTTATTGTTAATGAAAGCGGTGCTAGTGTCTATAGTGCATCTAAACTTGGGGAAGAAGAATTCCCTAATTTAACAGTTGAAAAAAGAAGTGCTATTTCATTAGCTAGAAGACTTCAAGATCCACTCGCTGAGTTAGTTAAAATAGATCCAAAAGCTATTGGAGTTGGTCAATATCAACATGATATGGATCAAGCTAAACTTGACTTTGCATTGACAAATACTGTCGAAGATGTTGTTAATCTTGTTGGTGTAAATGTTAATAGTGCATCAATTTCTTTATTAAAATATGTTTCCGGTATTAACAAAGGTTTAGCTAAAACAATTTTTGAATATAAAGAGAAAAATGGCCCATTTAAAACTAGAGAAGATCTTAAAAAAGTTCCTAAAATGGGTGATAAAGCTTTCGAGCAATGTGCAGGATTTTTAAGAATTATTGATGGTTTAGAACCTTTAGATACTACGGGAATTCACCCTGAAAGTTATTTAATTGCTAAAAAAATAATTGAGATCTGCAGGATTAATATTCAAAAAGACGACTTAAATGTAATTACAGAGAAATTAAATTCATTAAATAAAAATTCGTTTATTAAAGAATTTAATGTCGGTATTGAAACTTTAACAGATATTATTGAAGAACTTAAAAAACCTGGAAGAGACATTAGAGAAGATATTGAAATAGTTGAATTAAATAATGATGTTAAAGATATAAAAGATTTAAAAGTCGGAATGATTTTAAACGGAACAGTTAGAAATATTATGGACTTTGGTATTTTTGTTGACATAAATGTTCATCAAGATGGACTCGTTCATATCAGTGAATTATCTAAAAAATTTGTTAAACATCCTAGTGAATTATATTCAGTTAATGACTTAGTAAAAGTTAAAGTTATCGCTGTTGATGTTAATAAAAAAAGAATATCTTTATCTATTAAACAAGTATAATTTTTTATATTTTTCTAACGTGCTATAATAAAGGCGTGGTGAAAGATAAAAAAGTTAATAAAAAAACTAAATCGAACAGAAATTATAGATAATTTTCTGATTATTTAAACGTTGTTAAAGCTAACGATTCAAAATTTATTAATGATAATCGTGGTTATTTTAATAACTCTTTTGATTATGAAATTTATTTTTGTTTTAAACTAATTGCTATTGCTGATTATTTTGATTTATCGCTTTATACAAAATCTATTTTTATTAGAAGATATCTTGAAGCTTTAGGAATTGTCGAATTATTTAAAAAAGAAAATATTTTAGATCTTAAAATCAATTATCAATTATTTCGTATATTAGCTCAAGAAAGGAAAGTTGGAGCAAACGAACAAGCAAAAATGAAAAGAGCACTTATGCTTCCAGAATCAACTGATTTTGATAAATTTTTAAAATCTAATCCTTCAATTTATTTATATGCATTAGTTAATAATTATAAAGATTTTAATGAAATATTAACGAAAGTAGATGCTAATTTAGCTGATTCTTATGCTTTTTATAGTAAAATTGTTCATAATCTTGCGATTTATAATGAAGAATTTATTGATAAAGAATTTAATAATCGCTCTTTAATATTGCGAGATGCGATGAAAAAAGAAGAAAATAATAGACAAAGTGAAACTAAAAAGTTAATTACTGATGGACTAGAGCAAAATATTTATTTAAATGAATTTTTAAATAAATTTTCTAACTTTAAGAATAACTTTAAAAATTTTTATAATGAATTAAACAAAATTAAAGAGAATTATTTCTCGTATTATCTTTATTTATTTAATTTTAACTTAGAGTATTTACGTGATATCGGAGTTTTATTCTTTTTAAAAGAAGAACGTGGAGCGTTTATTACAGTTAAACCGTATATTGAAAAATCTGCACTATTTTATACTGCTTTAAATCTAAATTATGAACAATTTAATACTTTTATAGAGATTTATTTTGATCTATCTTTAAATATAATTTCAAAGCATTTTAAATATAGTAAATCTGATATTATTGATAAAGAGATTATTGACAAATGTTATGAAAAATACTCCAATTTTAAAAATATTAATCGAATTATATTTAATAACAAATTATTAGAAAATCCTCAAAATATATTTAGTCCGGGTTTTACTTATTCGGCTAGAGTTGATAAATTATTTTCAATTATTGATGACGAAGATGAGCGTAATCTTTATAAAGAGATTTATAATAAAAGTGTCGTATTTTCTCACGCTGATGGTTATTTACTCCATAAATCTGATGAAGACTATGAAGAAGAAATTAGATATATGATTCGCTTTATTTTCGATTTCTTACGCTATATTATTTTAGTTATTAAAAAAGTCAACAATAATGGAAATAAAGAAATAAGTAAAATAATTATTGATTTCTCAAAAGAACTTGATGGATTTGCAACAGATTTAGATAATTTCATTACAAAATTTGAAAATAAGAAAAAATAGTTTAGTTATACATACTTTTTGTTTTTGTAAATACCTTTTTCGGTACATCAAATTATAAGATTGTGTCCCTTTGTTGTAGGTCTCCCTAAAATTAAATACAATTAAGTATTACTTCCAAAAATTATATTTGCAA
>CAKPNG010000004.1 GCA_934168325.1 uncultured Bacilli bacterium | reverse complement strand
ACATCACTATTATTATATTTACGGACTTAAGAATTAGAAAAGGGCTTTTTCGGATTTAACTTTTTTATTTAACTTTATATTTAATTCTAATTTAAAAGGATTAAACTTGCTTTAAACTTATATTAAGTATATATTTTAGTAGCACGAGACTTTAAAAGAATTTAAAGCTTGTAGGGAGGAAATTATGATTTTAGTTATTGATTGTGGTAATTCCATGATTAAACTTGGTCTATTTAATTGTGATGAGTTAATAGAAACTTATTCAATTAAAACAGATCGTAACAAAAGTAGTGATGAATATGCAATAATTATTCAATCATTAATTAAAGTAGATAGTTTAGAAGGATCAATTATTAGTTCAGTTGTACCTTCATTAACTTTATTACTTAAAGAAGCTATTAAGAAAATATTTAAATTAAATTCACTTATTATTTCTAAAAGCTTAAAGACAGGTATTCCTATTAAAATAGATAATCCTAGTGAACTTGGAGCTGATATGTTAAGTGGAGCAATCGGAGCTTATAATAAAACTAAAGAACCATGTTTAGTATGTGATTTAGGTACTGCTACTAAAATATATGTAGTAGATAAAAATGGTTCTTTTATTGGTGGAATTATTACTAGTGGATTAGGAATATCACTTAAAACATTAGTAGATTCAACTTCTTTATTAATTGAAGTTCCTTTAATTGCACCAAATTATGTAATAGGTAAAAATACTAAAGATTCAATTCAATCAGGTATTGTTTTAGGTCATACTTATATGATTAATGAATTTGCTAATAAGATTGAAAAAGAATTAGGCTATAAAGTAAAACGTATTGTAACTGGAGGTTATTCTAATTCAGTTATTAATGGTTTACATGATTTTATTTATGAAAAAAATGTCGTTTTAGAAGGGTTATTAGAAATTTATAAGAGGAATTCGTATGAAAAATAAAGTTATTAAAAATATCGCTTATGATGCAATGTTTATTGCGTTAATTATATTATTTACGTTTGTTGATTATTTAGGATATATCAATATTGGATTTGTTAGTTTTACTACAATTCATATTTTAGTATTAATTGGAACTAGCTTATTTGGATGGAAGAAGGGCTTATTATATGGCTTTATTATGGGTTTATTTTCTTTATTAAAAGCTATTCAATATCCAGGAACTGGAAATTATTTCTTTTTAAATCCATTTATATCAATTATTCCACGTATGATATTTGGTGGAGTTAGTGGATTAGTTTTTGATTTACTTAAAAAATATTGTAGTCAAAAAGTTTATAGCTCTTTAGTATTACCAGCTAGTGGAGTATTAACTTTATTCCATACTGTAGTAGTTGTTTTATTTTGGTATATATTTGGCATATTAGATCCATTTTATATTTCTAGAGCACTTGGTTTAGGTGAAATGATTAAGAGTTTTACATTCGTTACTTTTGTTGGAACTTTCATTTCTTTAGGTGCTCTATTTGAAATTATTGCTTCGATGGTTGTTACTCCTTTAGTATATTTCACTATCTTTAAAGCTTTTAAAGTTGGTGGAGTAGAAGATGGTAATTTTAAAAGAAAAGAAGAAATAAAAGAAGTAGTTACTCAATAAAAAAGGCTCTTTTTAAGTAAAAAGCCCTCAAAAACCCAGTAATTTTTAAAAATTATTTAGAAATTAAGCTAGCTGCATCTTTATCTAAATAGATATAAACATTATCTTTTTTTAGATTTAATGCACTAGCTGGACATTCTTTAATATATTTACCTTTTAGCATTATAGAAATAGCTTCAGCTTTATTTTTACCTGTTGCTATTAAATATATTTTCTTAGCTTTTAATATAGTAGATAAACCCATAGTAATAGCTTTAGTAGGTACTTCATTAATATTAGAAAAGAATCTAGAATTATCTAAGATAGTTTTATTAGCTAAATTAGTAATATGAGTTACACTATCTATAGGAGTATTAGGCTCATTAAAAGCAATATGTCCATTAGCTCCTATTCCTAATATTTGAATATCAATACCTCCATGATTATTAATAATTTCATCATAATTATTTACATTATCTATAGAAGGAAAATAATGACTATTATTAGAAAAATCTAAATATTTAAATAAATTCTCATTCATAAAGTAATGATAAGACTCTTTATTATCATTACTTAATCCACAATATTCATCTAAATTAAAAGTAGTAATATCTTTAAAAGATATATTTTCTAATTTAGATAATTCTATTAATGATTTATATAAAGGTAAGGGACTACTACCAGTTGCTAATCCTAAATTTAATTTAGGATTATTTTTTATATCTTTTATTATTTCTTTAGCAATAGCTAATCCTATATCTATCTTATTATCTAATATAATTACTTCCATATAATACAATAACTCCTTAATATCTTACTTATTATAATATTTAATTAAGATATAAAAGTGCTATTTATTAATATATTAATTATAAAAATTAATATAAATAATTAAAAAAGCGAATTTTGCAATTCGCTTTTAGTAATAATTTATTCTTTAGTAAGATCTGTAGTTTTAAAATTAGATTTATTATAAAGTTGATATACACCCTTCCAATTTTGTTTTAAATCATATTCAATATTATCAACTTTGAATGTAAATTTATCATTTCTTTGATTATAGGTAACTTCAGTTGCTTCTTTACCATCTAAAGTAATCTTATGATCTGCACTAACTACAACTTTAACAGTAGTTGCTTCATCAACTTTACCAGTAAATGTTCCAACAAATTTTAATCTAGGATCTTCTTCATTAATTAAACCAGCTTCAGCCCAAGGAGCAGTAACTGCATCGCCATATTTTTCAATTTTTACATTAACTTTATAATATTCATCGTCAGTCATATAAATTTCTTCGATATCATAATTATCATTTAATGTAATTTCAATATGTCTACATTGTTGAGCATATGGATTTGAAGTTAAAGAATAGTAATAAGAAGCATATTTTGTATAATCACCTTCATAAACAAAGTGTTTATCATCTCTAACTTCAAATAATTCAGCTACTAAATATTCTATATCGCCTCTATAACCAGCTAAAGTTGTAATAGCATTACCATCTTTATCTTTAGTAGCAAAGAATTTTTTAGTATATGTAGCTGCACCATCTTTACCTACTTCATATTTAACTTCATAAGCTTCACCATCAACTACAACATAGCCACTACCATTTTGATAACTTTCATCGGTAACTAAACAATAAGAATCTGTATAAGCAAATTTATATGGAGAATCTGTAGCATCTTCCCATTTACCAGTATAAGTTTCTTTAACAGTAGTAACACCACTAACAGGAACTGTATTTAATTTCTTTAAAGCTGCAGCTATTTTATCATGTTCTGGTTTATGTTCAAATTTATCTGGGAATGCTTTAGGTTTAACTTCATTACCAATAGCTTTTACACCAAAATCAGCAAAGAATTGTGAATCACCAAATGCACTAGCTTCAACAGTTGATACAAATGAGATTCTATTTACTTGTCCATCAATAACTTGAATAGTAAAATCTTCAAATTCAGGAACAGTATAAGCAGTAAGTGATTTACATAAACTAATAACAAAACTCTTTTGAGTATCTGTATATGTTAAATAGTGATATAAGCCATCTTTAGTTTCATCTTTAACAAAGTCAAATACTGATAAACCTTTAAATGGGTTAGCATATGTATCCCAGCTTTCAATATTACCTTTATTGTCTTTTCTTTCTTTATAAATATAT
The DNA here is from genome assembly GCA_934168325.1 of uncultured Bacilli bacterium. Classification (GTDB taxonomy): domain Bacteria; phylum Bacillota_I; class Bacilli_A; order RFN20; family CAG-826; genus Onthovivens. The sequence goes on along the minus strand of CAKPNG010000004.1, from coordinate 62,041 downwards.
TCATTTTTATTATTAACAAGAACTAAAGTAGGAACACCGCCCATTTTATAAATTTGACCAATGTTATAACTCTTATTTACTGTATCATAACCGTTATAGTAATAAGAACTATCAGTATAAGAAACGGTAATATCAGTAATATTATCTGCTTTACCGTATTTAATATTTGCTACACCTTCAAGTTCAACACTTCCTTGTAAGGATTCTAATAATTCGGTAGTTAGTTCATTAGATACTTCTACCTTTGGAGTAGGTTCTTCCTTATTACAACCTGTAACTCCGACTAAAGCCAATAAACTGAGGGCTAAAATTCTCTTTTTCATATATGTTTCTCCTAAATCTGTTGACTTAAAAAATAATGTCAACACGATAATTAAATATGATTTCAATAATAAAAGCATTATACACAATATTGTCTTAATTTCTTATTAATAAAATATAAATAATATTGATTAAATCGTATAATTTTTAAAATAATTCTATTTAAAACAATAAAATTTGATAAAAATTTTTTATAAAAAATAACTAAAAGTTAGTTTTTATAAATGTTAATTGATTTATTGTTAATGAATAATATTTCAATTTCTTATATAATTAATGAAGGAGTTTTTTTGTATGAAAATTGTTATTGATATGATGGGTGGAGATAATGGATTAGAAGCTACTATCCCTGCTACTAAAAATTTTATAAATGAACATAAAGATCTTGATATTTATTTAATAGGTTCAATTAAAGAATTAAAAGAAAACTTTAATGAATCTGAACATATTCACCTTATTGAATCTAAAACTATTGTTAAAATGGATGCTGATCCAATGAGCGCGATGAAAGATAAAGAATCAAGTTTAATGGTAGGTATTAAAACTTATTTAGAAAATAATTGTGATGCTTTTATTAGTGCAGGAAGTACTGGAGCTTTATTAACTGCAGCTACTTTTAAAATTAAAAGAATGCCAGGTATTATTAGACCAGCTTTAATTACTCCATTTCCTACAATTATTAAAAATAAAAAATTTGTTATGTGCGATTTAGGTGCTAATACAATTTGTAATAAAGAAGAATTAAATCAATTTGCTATTATGGGTTCTATATATTATAAATCTTTATTTAATGATCAAGAAAATCCTCGAGTTTATCAATTAAATATTGGTACTGAAAGTGAAAAAGGAACTGAAGTTAATAAAGAAACTTACGAATTATTAAAAGAAAATAAACATATTAATTTTAAAGGTAATATTGAAGGTAGAGACCCTTTATTTGGTGAAGTAGATGTATTAGTTACTGATGGTTATAGTGGTAATATTTTCTTAAAAACTATGGAAGGTACTGCTAAAGCTATGTCTAGTATGCTTAAAAAAGCTTTTAAAAGAAATTTATTAACAATGATTGGTTATTTATTCTCTAAAAAAGGTATCAATGAATTAAAAGAAACAATGGATTATAAAAACGTTGGTGGAGCTATGTTAATTGGAGTTAATGGTGTAGTTATTAAAGCTCATGGAAGTAGTGATCCTAAGTCATTTTTAAGTGCATTAAATGTAGCTTATAAATTAGTAAATGTAGATATAATCAATAAAATTAAGGAAAAGATATAATGAAGAAAGATATTAATATTTTTCTAGATAAGTTTAACATTAAAACTAAAAATAAAGAGTTATACGAAAGAGCTTTTACTCATTCTAGTTTTAATAGTGATGCTAAAACTCATCATCATGATTATGAACGACTTGAATTTATGGGTGATAGTGTTTTAGGTTTTGTTGTAGCTAGTTTAATATTTAAACATCATCCAGAAATGGAAGAAGGCAATATGACTAGAATGAAATCAACTTTAGTTCAATCAATGTCTTTAGCAAAATTTGCTAAAGAATTAGGATATGATGAATTTATTAGAGCAGGTCACTCTTTAAGTTTTGAAGAAGCTAGTAAAAATCACAATATTTTAGAAGATGTATTTGAAGCAGTAATTGGTGCAATGTATATTGATCAAGGCATCGAATTTTGTATTCAATTTATTACTAAAGTATTTGAAAATGAAGTTATTAATTTTAAGTCAGATGATTATAAAGATTATAAATCATTATTACAAGAAGCTATGCAAGCTGAATATCGTGAATCAGTTGTATATAAGACTTTAGAAGAAAATGGACCACCTCATGATAGAACATTTAAAGTAGCAGTTACTTTTAATGATATTGTCTTAGGAGTAGGTGTTGGTAAAAGTAAAAAAGAAGCAGCACAAAGAGCTGCTAAAGATGCATTAAGTAAAAAGGCGACATTATAATTATGGGATTATTTAAGTTTTTAAAAGATAAGTTTGATAAGAAAAAAGAGGCTAATAATTTAGAAAACCCTGCAGAATCCAAACAAAATTCAGAAAATGAAGTAAAAAAATATGATTCTGGATTAGCTAAATCTAGAGAAAATTTTTCTAATAGAATCAAAGTATTAAATAAAAAATTTAAATCTAAAAAGATTGATGAAGATTATTTTAATGATTTAGAAGAGATATTAATTGAAGCTGATTGTGGTGTTAATTTTACTTTAAATATTATTGAAGACTTAGTAGATACTGTTAAAAAAGAAAAAATAACGGATACTAATAAAATTAATGAATTATTAATTACTAAAATGTTTTCTAATTATTATAAAGATGAAGATTCTAATTTTATTGATTTAGATTTCACCCATACACCTCATGTTTTATTAGTAGTTGGAGTTAATGGAGTTGGTAAAACTACCTCAATTGCTAAACTTGCTAATAGATATATTAAAATGGGTAAAAAAGTATTATTAGTTGCTGCTGATACTTTTAGAGCTGGAGCTAAAGAACAACTTATTGTATGGGCTAATAGATTAAATACAGAAATTGTAACTGGTAAAGATAATGAAGATCCAGCTAGTGTTGCTTATAGTGGTGTAAAATATGGAAAAGAAAATAATTATGATTTAATAATTATTGATACAGCTGGTAGACTTCAAAATAAATCTCATTTAATGGATGAATTATCTAAAATTAAAAGAGTTGTTGCTAAAGAAATTAAAGAACCTATCGATTGTTATTTAGTTTTAGATGCTACTACTGGTCAAAATGGTGTATTACAAGCTAAAGCTTTTAAAGAATTAATTGATATAAATGGAATTGTTATAACTAAAATGGATGGCACTAGTAAAGGTGGTATTATTTTAGCTATTAAAGATGAATTAAATATCCCTGTTAAATTTATGGGATTAGGTGAAAAAATTGATGATTTAGAAGTATTTGATTTAAATAAATACTTATATGGATTATGTAAAGAGTTATTAGATGATGAAGATGAGTGATATTGAAGAATTTGAATATATTAATAAACTATATGAATTATATAAAAATTTATTAACTCCTAGACAAATAGAAATAATGGATAAATATTATTTATATAATTTATCTTTAAGTGAAATATCTGATATTTTACATATTTCTAGAACTGCAATATCAGATGCACTAAATCATGCTAAAAATAATTTATTTGAATATGAAAATAAATTAAAATTAAATGAAAAATATTCTAATCTTAATAAATTATTAGATGAAGAAAATCTTACTGAAAAGATTAAAGAAAAGATATTTAAGGAGTTATATTAGTTATGGCATTTGAAAATTTAACTGAAAAATTTAAACGAATATTTAAAACTATTAAAGGTGAAGCTAAATTAACAGAGTCTAATATGGACTCTATGTTAAAAGAGATTAGAGTAGCTTTATTAGAAGCAGATGTTAACTATAAAGTAGTTAAAACATTTTTAGATAGAATTAAAGAAAAAGCAATCGGACAAAAAGTTTTTACTGAATTAAATCCAAGCGAAATGCTTGTTAAAATTGTTAATGAAGAATTAATAGTATTATTAGGTAGTGATAGTAGTGAACTTCATTATAATAAAAATAAACCTACAATCATTATGTTAGTTGGTTTACAAGGTAGTGGTAAAACTACAACTGCAGGTAAACTTGCTAAATTAATGAAAGATAAGCTTAAAAAGAAAGTTCTTCTTGCTGCTTGTGATATTTATAGACCTGGTGCTATCGATCAATTAGCTCAAATCGCTAAAAAAATAAATGTCCCTTTATTTTCAATGGGAGATAAAGTTGATCCAGTAGAAATAGCAACTAAAGCTAAAGAAGAAGCTTATAATTCTCATTATGATGTATTAATTATTGATACTGCTGGTCGTCTTCAAATTGATGAAAAATTGATGGATGAACTTAAAAATATTAAAGCTAACTTAAGTCCAGATGAAATATTATTATTAACTGATGCTATGGCTGGTCAAGATAGTGTTAATGTCGCAAAAACTTTTAATGAATTACTTGGCTTAACTGGTACTATCATGTCTAAACTTGATGGCGATAGTAGAGGTGGTGCTGCTTTATCAATTAAAGAAGTAACTGGCGTTCCTATTAAATTTATCGGTGTTGGTGAAAAACTTGATGACTTAGATATTTTCTATCCAGATAGAATGGCTAGTAGAATTTTAGGCATGGGTGATGTTTTAACTCTTGTTGAAAAAGTTCAAGATAACATCGACGAAAAACAAGCTAAAAAATCAGTTGAGAAATTTACTAGTGGCAACTTTACTTTAATTGATATGCTTGATCAAATGAAACAAATTAAAAAACTTGGTAGTCTTGGTGGACTTTTAAAATTAATTCCAGGTATGCCTAAAATTTCAAAAGAACAACAAGAAATGGCTGAAAAAGAAATGCAAAACTTTGAAATAATTTTAAATTCAATGACTTATGAAGAAAAGATTCATCCTGAAATAATAAAGAATTCTCGTAAAGTTAGAATTGCTAAAGGATGTGGAAAAACTGCTGCTGATATTAATAAAGTTTTAAAGAAATATGAGCAATCTAAAGAAATGATGAAGCAGATGAATAGATATAAAAAATCTGGTGGATTACCACCAAATTTTAGAGGTTTTTAGTTAAAAACTCTGCAAAACCCTTATTATTTTTTAAAATTTAAATATTTAAATTAGGTATTATATCAACTAATAATTTATTTAAAATTTCAATATTTATATATTCACCTATCTTAATTGCTTTAGTAATGTTATCTTTTAATGTTTCTAAATTTAATTCTTTTAGTAACTTTTCATCTAATTGATCTAAACAATAATTAAGCATTATTAAGCAATAACATATTGCATCAAATGATAATTGATCGTTTAATAATTCTTCGCATGTTCGAGTCTGACTATAAAATCTAATTTTATTTATAAAACGTTTAATTCCAAATATTAATTCATTTTGTTCCATATGTTTATATTAACATAATTTGATACATCTTTAACTTAATTTGTTAAAATAGTTGTAGTGGAGGTTAAATTATGTGTACTGGTTTAGCATTTAATAGTAATGATTTTTATTTTGGACGTAATTTGGATTATGATTTTTCTTATGGTGAATCGATTGTAATTTGTCCTAGAAATTATAATTTTAAATTTAGACATTTAGATTCAAATGATAATCATTATGCAATAATTGGAGTGGCTCATGTAATTAATGATTATCCATTATTTTATGATGCAATGAACGAGAAAGGATTATGTATAGCTGGATTAAATTTTGCAGGTAATACAGTTTATAATAATTATATAGAAAATAAGACAAATATCACCTCATTTGAAATTATTCCTTATATCTTAATTAATTGTCAAAATATAAAAGAAGTGAAAACTCTATTCAAGAAAATTAATGTAACTAAAGAAGGGTTTAGTGAAAATTTAAAGCCTTCTCAATTACATTATTTAATAAGTGATAATCGTCAATCAATAGTATTAGAAATAAGAAAAGATGGTATTAAAATATTTGATAATCCTTATGGAGTTTTAACTAATAATCCACCTTTTGAAATTCAATCTTTTAATGTAAATAACTACATGAAGATGTCTAATAAAAATCCTAAAAATGAGTTCTCTAAAAAACTTAAATTAATAGATTATTCTAGAGGACAAGGTGCTATTGGTATACCTGGAGATTTATCTAGTATGTCTAGATTTATTAAGGTTTTATTTACTAAGGAGAATGCATTAAAAGGAATGGACGAAGAAACTTCTGTTAATCAATTCTTTCATATTTTATTAAGTGTTGAACAACAAAAAGGAGTTTGTGAAGTAAATAAAAATATGTATGAATATACAATTTATAGTGATTGTTATAATGTTAATAAAGGAATAATGTATTATAAAACTTATGATTCTTTTGATATTAATAAGATAGATATGTTTAAAGAAGATCTTAATAAAAAAGAATTAATAGTTTTTGAAATGAAAAATAAGTGTTCGTTCATTAATCAAAATTAGATAAATTAATAATGATTTTATATTACTTTAATATATAATATTAAAGAGCAATTTAGAAAAATTATTCTTATTTAGAATAGTTTTTCAAAATTAAACGAAGATTTTATATTGTATGCAAGAAAAAGATATCTTAGAAAAAAAGAAAGATAGTAAAAATAAAATAGGGAAATATTTATTATATTTATTTCTTATTTTTGGTTTAACTACTTTAGTTTTATTTCTTTCTTTAAGAGGAAATACTAAATATCAAGGTGTTGAAATGCCAACTATTAAAGCAGTTGGTAAGATGATTTTAGATATTGATATTAAATATTTCTTTATATTTTTAGGTATTTTAATTTTATCGCATTCATTAACTGCTTTTGCTTTATTTTGCTTTGCTAGATTATATACAAGAAAATATAAATACCATCAAGCATTAATGAATTCTTTAATTGGTACATTTTATAATGATATTACACCTGGTTCTAATAGTGGTGGACAATTTGCTCAAGCTATTACATTTAAAAAGCAAGGATTGCCTATATCTAATGCTGCTAGTGTTTTAGTTATGCAATATATAGTTTATCAATGTTGTTTATTAATATTAGGTTTAATTTCTTTATTTAGAATAGATAAAGTATTAGATATTGGTATTATTACTATTGGTGATGTGAATATTCCAATTGTTATATTTATTATTTTAGGGTTTTTATTAAACGCTATTATGATAGTTAGTATGCTTATTATGTCTTATAGTAGAACATTACATAATTTCATATTAAATCATGGAGTTAACCTATTAGGTAAACTCCATATAGTAAATAATATAGAAAATAAACGTTTAGAATTAAGAATACAAATAGAGAATTTCCGTATTGAAATGAGACGTTTACAATCAAATATTCCTTTCTCTATATTAATATTTATAGTAACTATGTTAGTTTTAATAATTAATGATACATTTCCTTATGTAGTTGGTTTATCATTAAACGCTTTTAATGATCCAAGTAGTGATATATTTAATAGAATATTTGAATCAGTAGTATTTACTAATTATCATCTTATGATTTGCGGATTAATTCCTATTCCAGGTAGTGCTGGTGTTAGTGAATTTATTTTTACTAATTTATTTAAGAATTATTATGATAAATCTTTTGTAGAGATGGAAGGAACTAAAGCTGCTATGTTACTTTGGAGATTATTAACTTATTATATTCCTTTTGTTATTGGTGCAATTGTTGCTTCTACTTATAAGACTAAAGGTGTTGAAAGATCTGAAAGATTCTATTCTCTTGATAATAATACATTTGTTACATTGCAACTTGAAACATATGACGAAAGAAAAAAGAGTAGTGATGAAATATACGAAACTAAAAGTTTAGAAAGAAAAGAATTACTTAAAAGATTAAAGTTAATAAAACCATCTGAAGGAAATTCTATTAAAAACAATGAAGAAAATGATAAAATAGATGATAAAGGAAATAATTAAGAATGAGAATAGCAATATTTACTGATACTTTTACTCCAGAAATTAATGGTGTTGCAACTAGTTGTGCATCTTTATTTAATACACTTAAAAAACATGGCCATGAAGTTTATTTATTTACAACTGGAGAAAAAACTGTTATCGATAGAGAACAACATTTGATTAGAATTAAAGGTACAGAACTTAAAAAACTTTATGGTTATCGTTTAGTATTTCCTCGTAATAAGAAGAGCATGGATGAATTAAAGAAACTTAACTTAGATATAATTCATGTTAATACTGAATATGGTGTTGGTTTAATTGGTTATAGTGCTGCTAAACGTTTTAAAATACCTTTAGTTTATACATACCATACAATGCTAGAAAATTATACTTATTATATAACTCATGGATGGAAATTATTTGATTTTTTTGGTAAGAAATTATTACGTAAATTAACTAAAAAATACGTAAATAATGCTACTGAAATAATTGCTCCTAGTGTTGCAACTAAAAATTATTTACAATCTTTAAAAATTAATAAGTATATTAATGTAGTACCTACCGGATTTGATTTTTCTAGATATTTAAATGCAAGTAATAATAAAGAAGAAATTAATAAATTAAAGAAAGAATTAAATATTAGTGATGATACTAAAATATTTTTATGTTTAGGTAGAGTTGCTAAAGAAAAAAGCTTTGATGTATTAGTTAGATATTTTTATAACTATATGTCAAAAAATAATGTGAAAGCTAAATTATTAATAGTTGGAGATGGTCCTTATTTTAAAGAACTTAAAGAATTAGTAGATAAAGAACAAATTGGAGAAGATGTTATCTTTACTGGCAAAGTTCCTCAAGATCAGGTTCAAAATTATTATGCTTTAGCTGATATTTATTTAAATGCTTCAGTTACTGAAACTCAAGGCTTAACTTATATGGAAGCAATGGCTTCTAAAGTAATATTATTAACTAAAGAAGCTGATTTTTTAAAAAATGTAGTTATAGATAAAAAGAATGGTTTTTATTTTAATAATCAAGATGAATTTAATGAAAAAGTTAACTATATATTAAAATTAAATAAGTCTCAAAAAGCAGCTATTATTAATGCTGCTTTAAGAACTATTGATTATTATAGTGATGAAAATTTCTATAAAAATATAATGATTGCTTATAATAGAGCGTTACGTGATAAATATTAATGGAGATAAAAAGTTATGATTAAAGATTTTAAGCAAGGTGAAACTATATCACAGGTATTTTTAGTTAAAGATGTTACAAAAGGTGTAACAACTACTGGAAAAAATTATATTTCTGTTGTACTTCAAGATAAATCTGGAACAATAGAAGGTAAGAAGTGGGATGTAGATGCTAAAGATTTAGAAAATTTTAAAAAAGGAGCTATATTATTAATTGATGCTGATGTAACTACTTTTAAAGATAAATTACAATTAAGAATTGCATTTGATAATATTGCTAATAAAGACTATTGCGATTTTTCTTCAGTAATAATGTCTAGTCCAATTCCTGAAGAAGAACTTATTAATGATTTTAATTATTATAAAGATAGTGTTCATAATGAAACTTTAGTTCAAATATTAAATGCTATATTTGATAAATATTATAAAGACTATATTATTTTTCCAGCTGCAGTAAGAAATCATCATGAATTTTATCATGGATTAATACATCATAGTGTATGTATGTGTAAAGTAGCTGAACAAGTATGTAAAATTTATAATGATGTTAGCTATGATTTATTAATTAGTGGATGTTTATTACATGATATTGGTAAAGTTATTGAATTTAGTGATCCTATATCTCCAAGTTATACAAATGAAGGGAATTTATTGGGTCATATTTCTATTGGTATGAGTATTATTAAAGAGACTTGTGATAATTTAAATATCACTGGAGAAATTCCAATGTTACTTGAACATATGATATTAGCTCATCATGGTAAACAAGAATATGGATCACCTATTACTCCATTAACTAGAGAAGCTTTATTATTATCAATGATTGACGATATGGATGCTAAAATGATGGTCTTAGATAAAGCTTATAAAGATATTAATGATGGTGAATATACTGATCGTATATTTGCTTTAGATAATACATCTTTTTATAAAAGGCACGAAATTAAATAATCAATATAATTACTTAAATATAGAAAAACCATTCAATCAAGAATGGTTTTAATTTTCTAAAAAATGCTTATTTAATTTGAAAAGCCTTTAGAATCCTATTATTTTTTTAAATCTTGTTTAATTTGAATTGCTAATGATGGTAAATTTAAATCTTTTAAATTACCTTTCATTGTAATTTGGAATCCTTCTTTAGCTTCATATCTTGGAATTACATGAACATGGAAATGTTTAACACTTTGTCCAGCAGCTTCACCACAATTAGTTAATATATTGACACCTTTAGCACCTAATTCTTTAATTGAAACTTGGCCAATTCTTTGAGCTAAATCCATGATTTTATGCATAACTTCTTTAGGACAACTTAAGAAATTATCGTAATGTTTTTTAGGAATAATTAAAGTATGTCCATAAGTTGCTGGGTTAACATCTAAAAAAGCTAAAATATCATCATCTTCATAAATAATATTTGAAGGTATTAAATGTAAACCAATATTACAAAATATACAATTTTTTTCAAATTCTTCCATAAATATTTACTCCTTTAATTATATTAAAAGGAGTTTTTGCAAACTCCTTTTTAAAATTAATTTAGATTAATCTTCATCGAATAAGTCAGGATATGTTTCCTTCATATAATCGAATATTGATTGATCGTGATATTTAATATTACATTTTTCTAAGTAATATAAATATGCAGTATTTTTATAAGTATCACCACTAGCTAATGTATAACCAACTTCTCTAGCAATTTCTTCTTTAGTAATTGGATCATAACCACCAGTTTCAGTAGTAGCACTTAAAGCCATTTTCTTTTGAGATAAAGCAGCTTCAATTTCGACGATATAGAATGTAGTACTATCACCATCTTTAATGACGATACTATCTAATAAATCATCAGATTGAGAATTGCTTCTTCTTAAGAAATAACGACCATTCTTTAAGACAACATAATCTGAACTAAATGAAGCTTCTTCACCAGGAATTACATCAGTATCGATAGATACCATGTAATCGAATAAGTTATTAGTAACTGAAGATGGTAAATCACTAAATCCACTTGAAGTAGTTCCCCAAATATTTTTAGTATAATCACTAACTAAGATATCGTTAGTTTTGATTTCTAAACCTTTTTCATAACTATAGCTTCCACTATTAGTGAATGAATTCCATTGTTCATTTGATATAGAATCATGAGCATTTTGGTTAATTTTTGCGAAATTTTCCATTAATGCACCATATTGCGTATCTTGATAATAATAGTGATTAACTCCATCAATATAAGAAGTTGTATTGCCACTAGCTAATCCAATAGCTTCATCATGAGTAGTAACTTTAGTATATCTAGATTTAGCATCTGTTAATAAAGCTTCACCAGCTTCAGAACCAGAAATACTTAAAGTACCATCTTTATCATATACACCCTTCCAAGCATCAGCTAAGATATCAAAATCAATTGGAGTGTAATTTTCTTGAGTAGCAGGAGTACCATTAATAATATAATTAGTAACAAATGTATTAATTAATCTACGAGCACTATTTATATTATTAGAAGTAGTAGTAATTGCAATATAGTTAATTTTTCTAGCTTGAGTTCTACTTAATGTAGTGTATTGATTATCATAAATATATTGTTCAATTAATAAATTATTTAAGATATCAGGCATTACTGATCTATTAATATAATCAACATATAAATTTAAATGTAATACTTGAACACCAGTTGAATTATCATTACCGATAATAGAATTAAGATTTTCAGTACTAATTGAAGAATCAATTAAGATTTTATTAGTAAATACTGTTCCTTCTGGAATTGTATAGTTTTTACCACTTAATACTAATTCTTGTTCATATTTCTTATCATAAATATTAACTTTTGTACTAGCATCTTTTAAATCATCATCAAATCCAGTGATTTTACTTGATTCAAATTTTGCTCTAGCAAATTTATATTCGTAGAAATAATTGTTTGTTTTATAAGAATCACTATTAGCTTCGTTATAGATTTTAGTAACTATATTCTTATATATAAGGTTTTTAATAGTAGCAACTCTAGCTTTAATAGTATCAGTTAAACTAGAAGTTTCATCTTCAGTCTTATATTTACCAGTTGTAGCATCTTTATCATGATATATTTCATGTTTTTTAATAAATGCTAATTTAGCAGCATCATCGACAGTAGCACCATCTTTAGTTTTATCATAACCAACTAAGATAACACCATTACCTTCATCATTAAGTTTGAAGTCGCCGATATATTTTTTAGCATATTCTGATAAGATTGCATCTCTAACTTCACTAGGAGTAGAACTACTATCGTGTAATTTTTCATAAATATAAGTTAAATCATCTTTAGAAAATACACCTTCACCATTTTGAATAGTGATACTATCTGTTTTAAGTCCAGGATAGATTTTCTTACCACAACTTGTTAATCCTAAAGTTGCAAAGGCAGCTAATGCTAAGGCTAATATTTTTTTATTTTGCATAATAACAAACTCCTTCGGCATCATAGCCAGTACCACTTGAGAAACCAACAGCACAAGTTTCAGGAATTAATTTTGTAGCTCTTTGAGTTTCTTGATTCTTTAAATAATCAATATATTCTTCCCAAGTATTTTCACTAATTGTGTAACTTGAAGCATTCTTTTCAATACGTTGATAAACATATTTATTAATTTTCTCTGTCCAATTAACTTCTTTATCACCATATTTTACAATAATATCAGCTTGACCAAGTTCACTAGTTTGTAATAACCATTCATAAACTCTTTCATCATAAGTTGAATCGAAGTCTTTAATAGTTGTTTTAAGATTTTCAGATCTTGATTTATAAGTATTATAATCACTGATTGTATTATTAATATAAGTATTAAGAGGTTGATTATCGCTATTTAATGGGAAATTAGGATTAATTGTACCATCTGTTAAATATGGAGTATCAGCAGCATAATATTGTTCAAGAGTTACGCCATCTTTAGTAGTTTCTAATCCATCACGTTCAACAACAATGAAGTGAATTCCTTGATAATCACTAGTTCCAGCTCTTGTAACGATAATTGGATTACCTTTTTCATCACATAAGATTTCTTTTTTAACACCATTTTTAAATGTAACTTCTTTAAATCCAGTTAATGAAGCATCAGTAAGTTTAGAACCATTTGACCATTTACCATTATTTAAATCTGTGTAATAGGTTTTGCCATCGTTACCAGTTTTACCATTAAGTTTTAAAGCAGCTGCATTTTCAAAATCAGAACTTTCTTTAGTAATAAAGGAAATGTTATGACTATTAAAATATTTATTAAATAAGATATTACGTGGATAATAATTAGCATTACCATCGTTAACTTGTCTATTTTGAGCATCTAAAGTTGTATTTCTATATTTATAAATATCTTCAACAGCAGTATAAGGAATAAAGTTAACACCTAATTTTTCAAAATAATCAGTTGTTTCACTATCCATATTGAATGGATTACCTTTAATTGCTTCTTTAACTTGTTCATTATCATTAAATAAAGCATCATAAATATAAATACCTAATTTAAATTCATTAACGAAGCTAGTAGCTATATCCATAATACCTAAATTACCATAGCTTGATTTAGATGAGTCATCTGAGTTCATTTCAGCAACAGTACCAAATTTGAAATCGCCATGAGCTAATGGATCAACGACGTTATAAATTTGACTTGCATCATCAGAACTAATTTCGCCATTATAAATTGTATTACTTGAAGCATCGACTTTAACTAAAATATGGGAAACATGATATGGAATTCTTTTTTCAAGATAACCATTATTTCCACTAAAGATATTGAACTCTTTTTGTAATTCATATTCTTTAGTTCCAGATTGATATTTATCTTTCCAGTTCCAATCCTTGAATTCATCATAGAAAATATCACTTAATTTAGACTTCATAGCAGTGACTAAATATTTGTTATAAAGTACTTTTTCAGTTCTTTTACCTTCTTTATAATCACTTAATTCAGTATCAAGAATCTTTTCCCATTCGTCTTTGTATTTTGTTTTGTTTGAATCAGCGTTACTTTGAGCATCATCTTTTTTCTTTTTGACGTCATCTTTAGCTTTACGTTCAAGTTCTGTTAAGGTTGTTTTGTTTTCTTCTTTTTCAAAGTATTTCTTTAACATTGCTTCATAGACAATATTATAAACATCGCTAGTAGAAGCAGAATTTTCTTCAAAATAATTGATGAGAAGATCGTTAGTAGTGAAATCTACTTTAGTTCCATCGCTTGTAGTATAGTCGAGTAAAGAACCAGTTTTTTTGGTTGCTTTTATACTATTACAAGCAGTCATAGAAAAAATAGAAGTTAAACCAACTAACATTGATAATGCTTTTTTGCATTTATTCATCTCGTTTTTCCTCCTAAAAATATAACTACCTTTCAAATAGCTTTTTCTATTTTATACTTATAGTATAAATATCTCAATAGATTTTTGCTGTTTTTGGAGCTACTAATTAAAATTATTTTAAAAAAATAGTCTTATTATTTGTTATCATATTCAAATTGATATAAAATATCAACGTTTGAGGAATGATTATGGGGAAATTAGTAATTAAAGATTTACATGTTAGTATAGAAAATAAAGAAATCCTTAAGGGCGTAAACTTAGAAATTAATGATCATGAAATGGTTGCTTTATTAGGACCAAATGGCCATGGTAAGTCAACTCTTATGGCTGCTATAATGGGTAATCCTAGATATAAAGTTACAAGTGGTTCAATAACTTATAATGGTGAAGATGTTTTGAAGATGTCTATTGATGAAAGAAGTCGTAAGGGTTTGTTTTTAGCTTTTCAAAATCCATGTGAAATACCTGGTGTTATTACTGCTGATTTTTATAAGAATGCAATTAATTCTCATAATGAAAAGAAAGTTAGTTTATATAAATTTTATAAATCATTAGAAAATGCTTGTAAAGAAGTTCATATGCCATTTGATATGATGAATAGAATGCTTAATGAAGGATTTAGTGGTGGTGAAAAGAAAAGAAATGAAATCTTACAAATGATGTTATTAAATCCTAGTTTTGCAATGCTTGATGAAATTGATAGCGGCCTTGATGTTGATGCTATTAATATCGTTAGTGAATGTATTAAAAAACAATTTGAAACTCAAAATATTAGTTTCTTAGTTATTTCTCACTATGCTAGATTATTTGATTTAATTCATCCAACAAAATGCTTTGTTATGATAAATGGAAGAATTGCTACTAGTGGTGATGCTAGTTTAATTGAAAAAATTGATACTATGGGTTATGAATGGATTAAAACAGAACTCGGTATTGAAATAGAAAAAGAAGATACTAATGCACCTATGAATAAAGTTTCACTTGGAGCATGTGCAACAAAAGAAGCAATAAATTATGAAAATAAGTAGTAGTGATTTAATTAAAAATAATAATTTTTTGTCAATTAAAAATAACGAAGATGTTATTTTATCATTAGATGAAAATGTAGAAGAGATTAATATTGATGTTTCAAGCAATGTTAAAGCATCAATTATTATGACTAATTTTAATGATGCAAATATTAATTTTTTCATCCAAAATGATGCTTCTTTAGATTTTAAAGTTGTGAATAACCAAACTAAAAAAGTGCTTAATTTGAAAGCAAATCTTTGCAGAAACGCCATATTTAATACGTATTTTGCAGATTTAAGCGATACAGATATTATATTAAATAGTAATGTTATTTTATTCGGAGAAAATAGTGCAAGTGAATTCCGATTTGCTTCATTAGCTAAAAATAATAATAACAAATATTATAGTATTTCATTTTCACATTTAAATGAAAGAACTTCGTCAATCTTAACTGGTTTTGGTGTATCTCAAAATAATGCAACTATTAAGTGTATTGGTACATCTCACATTGAAAAAGATTCAATAAAATCAAGTGCAAAACAAAGTGTAAAAGTAATCTTATTTGATGAAACAAGTAAAGCTATTGCTTCACCTACTTTAAAGATTGATTGTGATGATATTAAAGCAAGTCATGGATGTGCTATTGGTGCATTAAATGAAGATCATTTATTCTATTTATTAAGTAGAGGGCTAAATATTAATGATGCTAGAAAGCTTATTACTACAGGTTATTTAATACCTATTACTCAATATTTTGATGGTGATTTAAAAGAAAAGATATTTAATGAAATTAACGGGAGCTTATAAAGATATGTTTGATGTTTATAAAATAAGAAAAGATTTCCCAATGTTAGAAAATAAGACTCAACAAGGTCATGATTTAATATATTTTGATAGTGCTGCTACTACTTTTAAACCATATTCAGTTATAAAAGCTAGTGATGAATATTATTTAAATGAAAATGCTAATTCACATCGTGGAGATTATGATTTAGCTTTTAAAGTTGATCAAAAAGTTGATGAAGTTAGAACTAAAGTTGCCAAATTTATTAACGCTAATAAGGAAGAAGTAGTTTTTACTAGTGGTACTTCAATGTCTATAAATCAAGTCGCTTTTGGTTATGGTATAAAATATATGACTGAAAATGATGAGATATTATTAACTGAAGCAGAACACGCAAGTAACGTTTTACCTTGGTTTAAAGTTAAAGAAATAACTCATTGTAAAATCAATTATATACCTTTAAATAAAGAAGGTAGATTGACAGTTGAAGCAGTAAAAAGTGCTATTACAAAAAATACTAAAATTGTTGCTTTAGCTCAAATTACTAATGTATTAGCTTTCTTAGCTGATATTAAAGAAATTGCTAAAGTTGTTCATGAACATGGTGCTATTTTAGTAGTAGATGGAGCTCAAAGTGTTCCTCATATGAAAATAGATGTTAAAGATTTAGATTGTGATTTCTTATCCTTTAGTGCTCATAAAATGTGTGGACCAACTGGAATTGGTGTTTTATATGGTAAATATGATTTATTAAGAAAGACTGATCCATTTATGAGTGGTGGTGGAAATAATGCTAGATTTGATATGTGTGGAAATGTTGCATTTTTAGAACCACCTGCAAAATTTGAAGCTGGAACTATGAATTTAGCTGGCATATATGGCTTAGGTGCTGCTATCGATTATTTAAATAATTTAGGTATGGAAAACATCGAAAAATATGAAGCTGAATTAAGAAAATATGCCATAAATAAATTAAAAACCCTGCAGAACGTCATTATTTATAACGAAAATGCAGAAGGTTCAATTATCACTATTAATGTAAAAGATGTCTTTGCTCAAGATGAAGCTAGCTACTTAAATAGTAAAGGTATATGTGTTAGAAGTGGTGAACATTGCGCTAAAATTTTACATGAATTTTTACATACTGTAGCTACAGTAAGAATAAGTTTTTATTTTTATAATACAAAAGAAGAGATTGATTCTTTATATGAAGCCTTAAAGACTGGAGGAGATTTTTTAGATGCCTACTTTGCTTAATCCTATTATGATGAGAGAGATTATTATGGATCACTATAATAATCCAAATAACAAAATAACTCCTACAAATACTGATGAATATAAAACAATTAGAATGGACTCTACTAGTTGTATTGATGATATAACTATTTATCTTAAAGCCAAAGATAATAAGATTGAAGATGTTAAATTTGATGGAGTTGCTTGCACTATTTGTACATCTAGCACTGACATTATGTGTGACCTTGTAAAAGGTAAAAATTTTGATGAAGCTAATAAAATTATTAATGAATATTTTAATATGATTTATGAAAAACCATATGATGAAGAAACACTTGATGAAGCAGTAGTTTTTCAAAACACATATAAACAAGCAGCTAGAATTAAATGTGCTACTTTAGGTTGGAATGGTTTAAAAGAGTTGATGAATGGAGATGAGAAAGATGGCAAAAAAGACTGATATTATAACTGATGATTATAAATATGATTTTAAAGATGATTCTCAATCTATTTTTGATACTGGAAAAGGATTAAATGAAGAAGTTGTAAGAACAATTTCTAAAGCTAAAAATGAACCAGAATGGATGCTTGAATATAGACTTCAAGCATATAGAACTTTTTTAAAATTGAAATTTCCTAATTTTGGACCTGACGTTACTGATTTAGATTTTAATAGTTACACATATTTTACAAGATATAGTAAAAAAGAAGAAAATTCATGGGATGAAGTACCTGAAACCATTAAAAATACCTTTAAAAAATTAGGTATTCCTGAAGCTGAACAAAAATATTTAGCTGGTGCTGCTACTCAATATGAATCTGAAATGGTATATCATAATATGCTTGAAGAAGTTAGAGAAAAAGGAGTTATTTTCCTTTCAACCGACTTAGCTTTAAAATTATATCCAGATTTATTTAAAAAATATTTTGGAACTGTTGTTCCTTATCAAGATAATAAATTTAGTGCACTTAATGGTGCTGTTTGGAGTGGTGGATCTTTTATTTATGTTCCTAAAGGCGTTAAATTAGAGAAACCATTACAATCTTATTTTAGAATTAATAATGAAAAAACTGGTCAATTTGAAAGAACTTTAATTATAGTAGATGAAGGTGCAGAAGTTCATTATGTAGAAGGATGTACTGCTCCTATATATTCAAAAGAATCATTACATGCTGCAGTTGTTGAAATTATTGTATGTAAAGATGCTAAATGTCGTTATTCAACTATTCAAAACTGGTCAAATAATATTGTTAATTTGGTTACTAAAAGAGCTGCTGTTTATGAAAACGGCAAAATGGAGTGGATTGATGGAAATATTGGCTCCCAAGTCAATATGAAATATCCAGCATGTATTTTAAAAGAACCATTTGCTAAAGGAATTTGTATTTCTATTGCTGTAGCTAGTAAAGGTCAATTTCAAGATGCAGGTGCTAGAATGATTCATGAAGCACCTAATACAACTTCTCAAATTATTTCTAAATCTATTGTTAGAAATGGTGGAGTTAGTAATTATAGAGGTACTGTTAGAATTAAAGCTAATGCTAAAAATTCAAAAGCTCATGTTGAATGTGATACTTTAATTTTAGATGATATTTCTAAAAGTGATACAATACCAAAGAATGAATGTTTAAATAATTCTTCATTTTTAGAGCATGAAGCAACTGTTAGTAAAATAGATGAAGAACAATTATATTATTTAATGAGTCGTGGTATTTCAAAACAAGATGCAACTCAAATGATTATTATGGGATTTATTGAACCATTTAGTAGAGAATTACCAATGGAATATGCTGTAGAGCTTAATCAATTAATTAAACTCGATATGGATGGAAGTGTTGGTTAATGAAAAAATATGATGTTATTGTAGTTGGTGGAGGACACGCAGGTGTAGAAGCTTCTTTAGCTTGTGCAAATAGAGGATTTGCAACTCTTTTAATTACTTTAAATTTTAAAATGGTATCCAATATGCCATGTAATCCATCAATTGGTGGAAGTGCAAAAGGTATTGTTGTAAGAGAAATTGATGCTCTTGGTGGCTTTATGGGCAAAGCAGCTGATCATGAATACTTACAAATGAAAATGCTCAATACTAAAAAAGGACCTGGAGTTCAATGTTTAAGAGCTCAAGCTGATAAAAAAAGATATCCTCATTATATCCAAGAGCATTTAAAAGAAACCAAAAATCTTGATATTTTAGAAGATATGGTTGTTGATTTACTTTATGATGAAAGTACTGTTTTTGGTGTAAAAACCTCGCAAAACCAAGATATTTTTTCAAAAGCTGTTATTTTAGCAACTGGTACTTATATGAATAGTGAGATACTTGTAGGCCATAATAAAACAGTTGGTGGACCAGATGGAGAAAAGCCATCAATTGGGTTAAGCGATTCTTTAAAAAGAATGGGTATTGAAATTATTAGACTTAAAACTGGCACTCCTCAACGTATTGCTAAAGAAAGTATCGATTTTTCAAAAGGTATAATTCAATTAGGAAATGTTGAAGATGAAGGATTCTCTTATGAAGATCATGATTTTATTCCTATTTCAGAACAAATCCCTTGCTGGTTAATTTATACAACTCCTGAAACTCATAAAATTATTAAAGATAATTTACTTGAAAGTGCAATGTATAGTGGATTAGTTAAAGGTGTTGGTCCTAGATATTGCCCATCAATTGAAGATAAAATAGTTAGATTTAGTGATAAACCACGTCATCAATTATTTTTAGAACCTGAAAGTTACGATACTAATAGTATTTATTTACAAGGATTTTCTACATCTATGCCAATTGATATTCAAGATAAAATGGTTCATTCTTTACCAGGATTAGAAAATGCTAAAATTTTAAAATATGCTTATGCTATTGAATATGATGCTCTTGATCCAACTCAATTTGATACATCATTAATGGTTAAAAAATATAAAGGATTATTTATTGCTGGTCAAATTTGTGGAACTAGTGGCTATGAAGAAGCCGCTGGATTAGGATTAATGGCTGGTATTAATGCTGGACAATATATTAAAAATTTACCTCCATTTATCTTAAATAGAGATGAAGCTTATATTGGTGTTATGATTGATGATTTAATTACAAAAGGAACTAAAGAACCTTATAGATTATTATCAAGTAGAGCTGAATATAGACTTTTATTAAGACATGATAATGCTGATTTAAGACTTACAGAATATGGCTATAAATTAGGTTTAATTAGTCAATCTAGATATGATGAATTTATCGAAAAGAAGAAAAATATTTTAGTTTTGCTGGATTATTTAAAAAATAACCACTTTGGAAGAACTAATAAAGTTAATGATTATTTGGTCGAACTAGGATACGAAAGACTTGAAAATGGTGTAACCTATGAAGATATTTTAAAAAGAAATAATGTAACTTTTTCTCGTTTAAAAGAATATATGATTGATTATCCAGAATATATTAAATTAGATCCAATAGGTGAAAAACAATTATCAATTTTAGTTAAATATGCTGGATATATTGAAAATGAAAGAGCTGAAGCTTTAAAAGCAAAGAAATTAGAATCAATTAAATTACCAGAAAATTTTGACTATTCTAAATTAGATTGCTTAGCTTTAGAAGCTAGACAAAAATTTAATAAAGTTCAACCAAAAGATATTGGACAAGCTAGTAGAATTAGTGGAGTAAATCCAAGTGATATTAATGCTTTAATAATTCATATTAAAAAAGGTGATTTAAAATGATTATTAAAGATTTAGATTTATTAAATGTCTTTAATTTAAGTGATAATGATAAAGAAAAGTTAATTACTTTTTATAATTTTGTAATTGAAGAAAATAAAAAATATAATTTAACAGCTATTCTTAATGAAGAAGACTTTATTATTAAACATTTTTATGATTCTTATTCTTTAATTTTATATAAAGAATTTAATGATAATACTAATGTAGTTGATTTAGGACCTGGAGCTGGATTTCCTTCAATCCCTTTAGCTATAAAATATCCTAATGTTTCTTTTTATTTAGTTGAAACAAATAAAAAGAAATGTTTATTTTTATCTTTAGTTAAAGAGAAATTAAATTTAAATAATATACATATTGTTAATTCTAGATTTGAAGAATTAGACGATAAATATCGTAACTTTTTTGATTATGCTATTACTAGAGCAGTATCAGAATTAAGAATTATTTCTGAATTAACATTACCTTTTATAAAAATAAATGGAACATTTTTTGCTTATAAAGGAATAAGTTATAAAGAAGAAGAAATGAAAGCTAAAAATACATTAAAAGCGTTAAATAGTAGTATTAATTTAGAATTTAAATATACATTACCAGTCATAAATCAAGATAGATATATTGTAGTTATAACTAAAAATAATAAAACTGATAAAAAATATCCACGTTATTATTCTACAATTTTAAATAAACCGTTATAATAAAGAATATGGGTAAAATAATTGCGATTTGTAATCATAAAGGTGGAGTAGGTAAAACTACGACCTCTATAAATTTAGGTGCATCTTTAGCACATTTAAAAAGAAAAGTATTATTAATAGATCTTGATCCTCAAGGAAATTCTTCTCGTGGGCTTGGTGTTGATATATCTTTAATTAATAAAACTATTTTTGATGCATTAATTTTAGATTGTGATATTTTAAAAATTATTCGTAAATCCGCAATGAAAAATTTAGAAGTAGTTCCTAGTAATTTAAAATTATCCAATTTAGAAAGTGAAATTATTTCTAAAAATTCCGCTAAACCATTTGAATTATTAAAGAATTTAATGATATATGTTAAAAATAAATATGATTATATATTAATTGATTGTCCACCATCTTTAGGTATATTAAGTTTAAATGCTTTAGTAGCTGCAGATAGTGTATTAGTTCCGATCCAATGCGAATATTTTGCTATGGAAGGATTAGCACAAGTTTTAGCTACTATTAAAAATGTTCAATCTAAATATAATCAATCTTTACAAGTAGAAGGATTCTTATTAACAATGTTTGAACCTCGTTCTAAATTAGGAAATGAAGTCGTTGAACAAGTACGTAAATATTTCTTAGAAAATACATATCATACAATTATTCCTCGTAATATTTCTTTAAGCGAAGCTAGTGCAAAAGGCTTACCTTCAATATTATATAGGCCAAATAGTGCTGGAACTTTAGCTTATAATCAATTAGCTAAAGAAATTATCCAAAATGAAAAATCAAAATAAAATTATTAATAATGATTTGAAAACTTTACTTGAAAAGTTTTCAAATACAGATGTTATTCCAACAATAGAACAAAATTATGCTCGTGAATCTATTGTTAATATTCCATTAAATGAAATAGAAGATAATCAATTTTTAAAGAAAGCTCGTATTTCAGAATCTAATTTAAGTGAATATAAAGAATATATTTTAGATAATGGACTAATTAGACCATTAGTTGTTAGACATGTTAAAGATCATTATGAAATTGTCATTGGTAGACGTTTATTTATTGCTTGTAAAATATTAAAAATAAAAGAAATTCCAGTTATTATTGCTAATTTTAATGATGAAGAAACTTTATTAGTTTTATTAGCTGATACACTTGAACAAAAATCTTATAACGTTGTAGAAGTAGCATATTTAATTAATAATTTAAGAAAATCATTTAATTATAAAAATAAAGATTTATCTAAATTATTAAAGCAATCTACATCACAAGTATCTAATATTTTACAGTTATTAAATCTACCTAAAGAGATATTAAAAGATGTTGTCAATGAAAAATTATCTTATGGACATGCTAAAGCTATTTCTAGACTTAGTGAATTAGAAGCAATCGATATAAAAAATGAAATTTATAAAAATAAATTAAGTGTTAGAGAAACAGAAGATTTAGTTAGAAGCAAGACAAAAAATGAAGACTTAAAAGTGTCACTTAAGAAAAATAAAATAATTATTTCATCACAAAATGAACACTTAATTGAAGACTTATATAAAAAAATACTTGATTTAGATTTTAAAAATAAGTGATATAAATGCATAAAATATAAGATATTATCAAATAAATTTTAATTTTATTAATACAAAATAAAGAGATATTTTTTATTAATTATTTTTTTCTTAAATTACTATCATTTAATATATTGCGAGGGAAAATTTATGAAAAAAATCAATATTTTAAGATTATCCTCTTTAATCCTTGGATTAGGGATATCTACCACAACTTTTTATACTTTGACTAGTTGTCAAAAAGAAGTCAAAGCAACGTCAATCAGTTTCAAAGATGGCGATAGTCTTACTCTTAAAGTAGGAGACACACACAAATTTGAAGTCGAAGTAGAACCAGCCGATACTACTTCAAAAGTAGCTTTTTCTTTCGTAGATGATGGAGTTACTGATCCTGCTACAATCGGTGCTATAAGTGAACAAGGCGAATTTACAGCTTCAGGAGTTGGAACACTTACTTTAAAAGCTACAGTCGATGGACTTGAAGATACTATTGTTGTTAATGTTGCTCCAATTGAAGTAGAAAGCATTACTATTAATGAAGGAGAAAACTTAGAAGTTGAAGTTGGCGATACATTTAAATTAACTGCTACTGTTTTACCTGAAAATGCTACTGATAAAGAAGTTACATGGGGTATTAAAAAGATTGAAGGCTATGATGATCGTTATGTAACTATCGATTTAGAAGGTAATGTTACTGCTGAAAGTGATGGTTTCGTTTTCATTACTGCAACTTGTGGAACTTTAAGTGATGAAATTAAAATTCACGTTATGCCAACTTTAACAGTTGCTGAACAAGGTGATTTTGCTGTAACTTTTGATGATGCAACTAAAGAAGCTACATTATCTACATATAAAGGAACAAGTACTGCTGTTATTACACCTACTGAAGTAGTTAATCCTACTAATAATGAAACATATAAAGTTACCAAGATTGGTAATAACTGTTTCAAAAATAGTCAAACTCTTGAAAGAATTAAAATTAGTGAAGGCGTAACTGCTATTGGTAATACTGCATTTTATAGTTGTACATCTTTATATACATTACATTATCCATCAACTTTAAAAGATATCGGTTATAACTGTTTCTATAACTGTAAATCCTTAGAAGATGGTTCTTTACCTGAAGGTATTGAATATATAGGTATGAACTTATATAACAGTTGTACAAGTTTAGTTAAAGTTACTTTACCTGATTCAATTAAAGGTTGTATTAATACTAAAGGTAAAGTTGATGACAAAATAATGTCATTATTTGTTAAATGTAGTGCATTAGAATCTGTTAAACTTCCTAAAAATATTAAAATTATTGAAAGAATGTTTCCAAGTTGTAATAATTTAAAATCGTTTGTTTTACCTGAAGCACTCGAAAGAATTCAAGGTGCTTGTTTCCAAAGTTTACCTTATTTAACTGAATTTAAAGTTCCTAATACTGTTACATATATTGGTAATATGGCTATAAGTAGTAATCCAAATTTAACAAAGATTATTTTACCAAAAGCGTTAAAAGCTTATGATGATAAAGGTACTAGAACAAAAGATGATGATGAAGGATTAGATCCAAATGCAATTAAAGGCAATGCTGCTTTAAAAGAAATCGTTATTAGTGAAGAAAATGAAGCTTTCTCAACTAGTGATGGTATTCTTTATAATAAAGATAAATCTAAAGTATTATGTTATCCTCCAATGAAAGCAGATAAAACATATACTGCTCTAAGTTCTGTAACTACTATTGAAGATGGTGCATTTAGTGGAACTCATCTTGAAAGTGTTGATATTCATGCTGTTACTACTGTCGGTGAGGGTGCATTTGAAGGTTGTAAAGAATTAACAACTGTCAAATGGCCAAATACAATTTTAGATATTCCAGCTAGTACATTTAGAAATTGTGAAAAATTTACTGGTTTTACTTTCTATGATGGAATTACTAGTATTGGAGATTATGCTTTTAATAATACTGGTATTACTGAAGCAGTTCTTCCAGATTCTATTACAAAATTAGGAAATTATTCGGTTAGCTCTAATGATCAATTAAAGACTTTGAAACTTCCTGATGGATTAACTTCTATTGGATCTTATATGATTAATAATAATAGTGCAGTTACTTCATTAACTTTACCTTCAAAATTAACATCTTTAGCTTCTAAATCTTTATCTGGATTTAAGAGTCTTAAAGAAATTACATTACCTGAAGGTCTTAAAACTGTTGATTATGGATGCTTTATTAATGATGAATCATTAGAAACTCTTAATATTCCTAGTAGTGTTACATCATTTAAAGTTAATAGTAGTTCATCAAAAGAAGCTGATTTCACTTTCAATGGTTGTAAGAGATTAGCATCTATTACTGTAGGTAGTGAAAATACTAAATATAAAGCAATTGATGGTGTTTTATTTGAAATTGCTACTAAAGATCCTACTTATAGTTATTTAGCTGCTTATCCTACTAATAAAACAGATTCTATCTATAATGTTCCTGAAAAAACTTTAACTATTTATTCACAAGCTTTCTTAGGAAATGCATATTTAAATAAAGTTTCATTTAATGAAGAATTATATACTATTTCTAGTAGAGCATTTAAAGATACTACTGCTTTAAAAGAAGTCTTATTTAATAAATTCGTTACTAATCCTGTTTTAAGTAGAACTTATTTATCAGTTAGTAGTGATTCATTTAAAGGATCTACTGTTAGAAAGATTTATTATACTGGATCATATGATGATTATAATGGTGGACTTTTAATTAAGGTAAGTGATGCTACTTTAAAACTTATTTTCCAAAAATATAGTACTGAAAATCCTACTAATGATTTCATGTATTTCAATTATGAACAAAAAACATTTTAATTAGGGGGAAATGAAGATTATGAAAAAGAATATATTATTATTAAGTTTATTAACTTTATCATTAGCTTCTTGTAATAGTTCTAATTCATTACCTCCTATTATTGATCCTGATATAGAAGAACCTGGTCCTGTTACTCCTAAAGAAGTTAAAGTAGAAGCTGTCTATTTCTTAGATGATTCAATTACTTTAGCTTATTTAGGACAGGCTCAGCTTAGATATAAGATATTACCAAGTAATGCTACTAATCAAAAAGTTAAGATTGAAATTATTGATGAAAGTGTAGCTACTTTACTTGATAATAACGTTATTAGAGCTAATAAAATAGGTAAAACAGTTGCTAAAATTACAACTGAGGATGGTAATAAAGTAGCTTATTGTCCTATTTTATGTAATACAGGTATTGTACTTGATGAGAAGAATTCAGTTGAACTTAAATCTGCTATTGATTTAATTAAAAGTAAAACTAATTATCATGCTTTGCAAGAATCAACTATTACTGGATCAAGTTTTAAATTAGATAGATATTTTGATGGTGAATATTATTATGAAGCTCATCTTGATGATGATAATGATTCATATGGATATGCTTTAGATAAGAATAATAAAGTATTTAAATATTATAAGAATAGTGATAAAACTATTACTCCATATGAATTCTGTACTAATAATAAGGGTGATTATAGTAATACTATTTATAATCAAATACCTTCTTTTAGTGGTATTCCTAATTTAGAAACTTATCAAAAGAATATGAAAATTGGTGAACATCAATATATGATTACTGATTTAGAAATTAAAAAAGCTTTTGCTGTAGCTAGTAGATTTATTGAAAAGATTGCTCCTTATATTAGTTGTATTTATTTAACTATTAATTATGAAAATAATTCGATATCATCTATTAATTATACATTAGATTGTTATGAACAATTATTAGGCTATTTATATGGAACTATTGATAATTTTGATAATGTTAGCTTAACTGAGATTAAAGATTATGTTAATAAAGGTGGAAGTGCTTATGAAGTACCTACTGAATTAAGTAAAGCTAAAGAATTACTATTAAATAATAATTTCCATGGTGTTAGAGTTACTAATAAGCATGATGATGAAGGTAATGTAGTTACTGATGAAAATGGTAAAAATGTATTAATTACTAAAACTAATGAATATTATACTAATGAATATTATTTATCAATTCCTACTAGTGATGGATTAAAAGAAGATGATACTTTGAAAACTGAAGGTTATATTAACTTAAGAAATAAAGGTGAATATAATGGTATTTATAAATTTACTTTAGATGATAAAGATCAAGTAGTAATTAGTGAAAAAGTAGGTGATTTTAGTGAATACGTTGGTGGTGTAGTTGACTTTTTAAGATATCCTAAGTCATTAAAAGTATTAAATTACATTGACACTATGATTTATAGTGAACCTAATGATGCTTATATTACTAGAGATCTAGCTTTTACAGAACAATTTGCTAATTATTATGGATTTGGACTTGAAGACGCAAGTTATGGTGGTGCTTTTAAAATAACTAAAGATGATGCTAATAATATTACTAAAATAGATATTTGGTATTTATTTAATTATTTAGGTCTTATTTATTTAGACCATACTCTTGATAATTTTGGAACTACAAGTTATGCAAGTGTTGAGGCTTATTTAGCTAAATAAGGGGATTGAAATATGAAAAATAAATTTATTTTAGCAGGGTTATCATTAATTATAAGCAGTTTTTCATTAGTAAGCTGTAATGATGAAAATAAAGATATTACTATTACTTATCACCTTCAAGATGAATTACATACAACTAAAGTAGAGTCTTATAAAAAAGGTAGTAAGATCACTGAATTATTTACTCCTAGTAGAGTTAATGGTGAATATACTTTTGTTAATTGGTATAAAGATATAAGTAGTGCAACTAATTTAACTAAAGAAAATGTTTTCTATAAAAATAGTATTGTTAATGCTTCAATTGACGTTTATGCAGGATGGATTTTAACTGAACAAACAGGCGATTGGGTTAATCAAGTTATATTAGATAATAGTGCAAGTACTGGTGATGAAGAAGAGATGGGAAAAGTCGCTGGACTTAGAAGTTATTTAGGTAATTATTATGTTACAGATTGTGTTCCTTTCTTCTATAGTACAGTTTATACACATAAAATAAGTAGTGATGGATCATTTTATATTTATGGTGAAAATCTAGATTATTCTAATATTATTGTTTATAAAGAAAAACTAGCAAAAGCTGGCTATAAAGTTAACGAAGTTAAAAAGAATGAATATTATGAAGCAATAAATCCTAATTACGAATTCAATTTAAATTTCGGTGTTGATGCAGAAAATAACGAAGAATTTTATGTCAAAGTAAGTTATCTAGATGATAAAGAATATAAAGAAAAAGATAAACTTCCAGTACATATATTTGCTAGTGAAGGTCGTTATGTAAATTTAACAAAAATATCTTCGTTTGACGGGGTTTTAAAAGATTCTGGCAAGAATATTATGAGTGCTAGAACCTATTTAACTAATAATGGATTACCAGCAAGTGTCATATATTATAAACCAGATACTACTAAAAAAGTAGGTGAAGATGATACATCAAATGGTGTCAACTATCTAGCAAATTTCTTAGAGAAAAAATTAGGTTTAACAACATTTAATTTCTCAAATAGTGATGGTAAAGGAGCTATGGATCCTTTAGGTACATTTAGAATTCAAATGCAATATGTTGCTAAAAATAAAAATATTCAAGTTTTACTTTATTCATTACTTAATACTGATATTTCTTATCAATATAGTTCAGTCGATTTATCTGAAACATATTTTGGTGGATTACTTGAAAGCGTTCCTAGATTAGAAAATAGAATTTATGATACAATTTTCTATCGAGCTGGCTATAACATGAATAGTCGTAATGGAATTGGTCTAAATTATTTTATGATTAATTTAAGTAATGATGATTTAGAAACATATTTCTTAGAATTAGTTAGAAAAGGATGGAAATCTAAATCAGTAGGTAATGGAAATGCTTATTTAATTAATCCTAATGATACAACATTCATTATCTTAACTTATTTTTCTAAAACTACATTCTTACAAAATTATCCAATATATAAAAATGTAAATAGAGGTGTAATTGCTTGTAGTGTTGGTTTAGCTCAATTTGCTACCTCATTCCCAAAAGATGATATAAATGCATTTTTAAATCAAAATACTAGAGGAGAAATCCCAACTATTCCTGAAATTACTAATGGATCAAGTTATTATTTTGGAAAATATAAAACTCAAGATGCTAGTACTGGTAAAATATCTATTACTGAAACAAGTTATCAATTACAAATTGAAATGAGCAACGATATATCTAGCGAATATAAAGAAAAATTAGAACAAGCTGGATGGACTGTTACATTAAATAGTACTTCTGGAGTTTATAAAGCTACTTCAAAAGATGGTAGATTTACAATTCAATTCTTATATTCAACTAATAAAACATATGGTATTTCTTATCTAGTTATGGTTATTAGTTATAAAAAGACTTATTCAGGACTAACTGAATATTCAAAAGTTCAAGAATTACTTAATTATCGTTTCCAAGAAGAAGTAACTCTTCCAACTATAACTGGTATTCAAGATGAAAAAGATTTTGAAGTTAGCGAATATTATGATGGTAGTAGTGATCGTGTATTAATTCATATTATATATCATGCATCAAATGGAAATACCGCTATGAATAATGCTGCTTTAGCTAATGCTAATATCTTAAAAGCATTTGAAAATAATACTGATTGGCCAGTTTATGATTATAACTATAATAGTGATGGAGTTATAACTCAAACATTCTATAAAAATGAGTCTGGATTAATACTTTATTTCTTAAATAGCTTTGCTCATAACTATATTGGTATATATAGAGAAAGAAAAATCTAGTTAATTTATTATAAAAAGCCTATCTTAATATTAAATAAAATATAGATATAATCGTGTATATTAGTATTTTATTAATTAAATATTAAGAAGGCTTTTTTTCTTATTATTTTATTAATAATAAAAGTAAAATATGGCAAGTTATTATTCATGGCGAAAATAACTTTTTTATAACCATTAAAAAAGGAGAGTTAAAATATGAAAAAAACATTATTATATGCATTAAGTTTAAGTGCACTCGTTCTTGGTGTTACAAGCTGTAAACAAGGGAAAGAACCAGAAAAGCCAAAAGAAGATACAACTACTGTTCATAGTGCAATGAAAACTTTAGCTGAAGCTAGTGAACTTAGAATTGAAACTGCTGGAACTTATTCTTTATCAGGAGAAATTACTTATAGTTCAGCTGTTGAATTTAGTAAAGATGCTTGTCTTTATACAGTAACTACAGGCGCTAGACAAGCTAATACCGTTACTGGTGGTTTAGTAAATTTAGAAGGCGTTGGTGTTGGAAGTTTCTTTGAAGAAAAAGGAAGCATTTTCAGTGCAGGATATGTAGATAAAACAGTTGCAACAAGTTATGAAGAATTTGCTATTACTTTTAGTGATTTCTTTAATACATTTGTTGAAGGAAAAACTGCTCAAAATTTAAAAACTGAAGGTACTTTTGATGTTAAAGAATATTCGTTAGATTTATCTGTTAATGCTGATGGCGACTTCACTAATGAAACTGCATATTATGAAATGATATATTTATCAGGTATGTTAAGACTTGGTTCATTTACAAGTTATATTACTGATATGACATTTAAAGCTAGTAACGGATTATTATCTTTAGAAATTAGCTTAGGTGGGAAATTAAGCACATATACAATTAGTGGATCACTTGCCACAACATTCTTACCTGAATCAAATGAATATTTACCAAATTTAGATTTTAGTAATGCTAAATTCCTTGAAGTTGTTAAGGGCACTAAATTAGAAGCTCACGATGATTTTAAAAAATTCACTGAAATGGTTAATAACAACACCTATTCTGTTAGAGATGTTGAATTAACTGGCGGACAAAAAGCTGATGTTTATTATTCAAATGAATATTGGGGATATGTAATTAAAGGTGAAACAACTGCTACAGATCAATATATTTTCTATGCTGTAAATAGTACAGGTGATTTATATCAAGTTTATGCTACTCAAAAAACTAATTATGAATTACAATCAGGAATTTTAGCAACTGCTGCTCAATTAAAACAAGCTGGTATTGAAGTTCAACAATATTTACAACATCAAGCAATTAAATTTGGCTTAGCATATTTACAATCAGGTTCTGCTTTTACAAATTATAGTTTCTTAGGCGGAAGTTATGGTGAATACGATAATAAAGGCAATAAAGGATATGCTGCAATAGATTACGGAAATTGCTTTGGCCTTGGTACTGCTTTAGATTCAGTTGATAGTCTTTTGCTTTTAGCAGGATTTGTTGAAACTGGTGTAATTTATGACTATAACAAAAATGGAACTGAAGAAGATCTTAGTGATGATAAAGTTTTTATAAATTATGTTGTTGGCGAAGGCTATGTTCTTCCAAATGACGAAATTGTCTATTCTCACTTTGGTGTAGAATTTGGACCAGTATATAATTATTTACATTCAACTGCTAAATAAGTAATATATTAAATACAATAATGAAAGCCATCCTTTAGGATGGTCTTTCAATGAAAAGAAAGGAGAATTTATGAAAAAAATAGGATTAATGATGTTAACTCTTGGTGCTTTAAGTTTTACAATTAGTTCAGCTGATTATAATAAAGTAACAAAAGATCCATTAAATAAAACAATTATTGTTTCTTTAAATGTTGATCCTTTTAGTAGTAGTGAAAGTGATGTCGAAGCTTCTCAAGAAGCTTTTAGAAAAGCTTTACATAATTACATTGGTTTTAATTATGAATTTGTTGAAAATTATACAAAAGCTACTAACGCAATGTTATTAAGAGTTAATGAAGATAAAGTCTCAGTCATTGAAAATATGCCTTTAGTAGAAAGTGTAACTGAAGATAAGGTATATCGTTTTGCTGATATGACAAATAGTGAGATTGAAGGTGCTGATTATAATGTAATTAATGAATCAGTTACTTTAGATGGTGGTAGTAGTAGTGGAACTGGTACAGTTTCTAATAATAGTTTAGATACAATGAATGTACCTACTTCATCTAATAAAGGTGCAGGCACTTTAGTTGCTGTATTAGATAGTGGTTTCTATACTGCTCATAATGCTTTCCAACCTTTAGATGCATCTAAAGTTAAATATACTGAAGATCAAATTACTACTTTAATTAATAATGCTGATAGTTTCTATGCTAAAAGTGATACAACTCATTCAACATATATAAATAGTAAAATACCATTTGCTTATGATTATGGTGGTACAGTTTATACTGAAAATGATGATAGTGGCGAAGTAGTTGCTTATTATACAAGAAAAGATGGTAAAGAAACAAGATATACAAGTTATTCTTCAATTGAATATGTTCCAGATTTTGATGCTTATTCACCTTATAGTGAACATGGTACTCACGTTGCTGGTATTATTGCTGGAAATGATCCTACCTATCAAGGTGTAGCCCCTGATGCTCAACTTGCTTTAATGAAGGTCTTTACTGATAATGTTCCTTTATCAATTGATGTTAGTAATAGTGTTGTTCCATCAACTGGTGCTAATGATAGTGTTATTTTAAAAGCATTAAATGATGCTTTAACTCTTAACGTTGATGTCTTAAATATGTCTTTAGGTCAAGATTTAGATGATTTTGATGGTAAGAGTGAATCATTTAAAGTATTTAAGAAATTAAAAGAAAACGGTACTATTTGTAGTGTTAGTGCTGGAAATAACGGACGTCAATTATATAATTCAATGGGTCCTTATGCTAATTATTTAAAAGATTTTGTTGATAATGGTACTTTAGGAAGTTATGCAAATAGCGAAGATGTTATGACTATTGGTAGTGGTAACCTTGAAATTCAACACTATGATAAAGCATTTATTGTTGGAAGTAATGCTGTAAGTTATGATGATCAAGCTACTAAAGAAAGAAATGATTCTTTAAATGAAGATTTACCTTTCTCAAAATTAGTTGATGAAATCGGTACTGAAATTGAATATGTTTATATTGATGGATTTGGTGAAACTGCTGATTTTGAAAAAACTTTCCCTGAAGGAAGTGATGCTAGACCTTTAGCTAATAAGATTTGTGTTGTTGATAGAGGTGGTGGTGTTGCTTTTACTACCAAAATTATTAATGCTATTACTTATGGAGCAGCTGGTGTAATTATTGTTAATAATGACCCAGGTGCTACAGATTTCAATATGAGAATGGACTTCTCTAAATTTGTTGAATCTATTACAGTTCCTGTTGCAATGGTTTTACAAAAAGATCGTAATAATTTAAAGAATGCATCTAATAAAGTGCTTTCTATTGCTGCTAATACCGATAGAGCTAATGCTAATGTTGGTAAAATGAGTGAATTCTCTACTGATGGTGCAACTTATGATTTAAGAATTAAACCTGATATTACTGCTCCAGGTAGTGCTATTAGAGGACCAGTTCCAGGGGATAAAACTGATTATACAACTTATGAATTTATTAAAGATAAAACAGCTTATAAATATTTAAGTGGTACTAGTATGAGTGCTCCTAACTATAGTGGTGCTGTTGCTTTATTAATTAGTGAAAATAATACTGGAACTAAAGAAGAAACTAAAGCTTATAAAGATACTATTCCAATGAGAACTATGTCTACTGCTAAAGTTACTAGTAGTAAAACAGGTTATGTTGATTTAAGCAAAGATAGTGATGAAGGTATTAATTCATTATATTCTCCTAGAAGAAGTGGATCTGGTATGGTTGATGTCGGTGAAGCTCTTAAATCTAAGATTTATTTAGAAGGAACTACTGAAAAGAAAGCTAAAGTTGAACTTTATAATAATGAAGATATTGCTCAAGGTAATATTAAATTCTCATTTAAAGCTCATAGTGAACTTACTAGTGACGTTAAATATAAAGCTTCAATCTTTGTTTTAAAACCAGATACTGTTACTTACACTGAAGAAGTTCAACCTGGTAATGATCCAGAATTCCCAGAATATATGGGAAAAGAATTCCAATCAATTGAAGATAAATTAATCAAGAAAGTTGATTTAGGTGAAGTAGTTATTAAAGGAAATGGAGAAACAGTAATTAATGTTTCTACTAGCTTAACTACTGAAGAAAAAGCTGCAATTGAAGAAAAATTCCCTAATGGAACTTATTTAGAAGGATATGTTTATTTATCACCAGTTGATACATCTAAAACTGAATTAACTGATTTAAATATTCCTTATATGGGATTCTATGGTGATTATTTTGCTCAAGAACCAGTCGAACCATTTGATTTTGAAAAAGAAGAAGGCAAAGTCTATGGTAGTGATATCTTAAATACTTTAGCTAAAAGATTATCTTTAGTTGAAGCAGATTATGGTTCATATATTGGTGCAATTAATATTCAAGATATATTCAAAGAATCTGCATTCTTAACTAATATGCAACAAATGTGGCTTAATAATAGTAATATTAAGAAAATTACAACTCCTATTAATAAAGTAGATGGTAATAAACTTTATGTTGGTGCTAGTGGTGCTACAAGTGGATTATTCATTCAACTTTATGTTAATAGAGCAATTAATAATTCAAATATTGAATTAATTGGACCTGATGGTAAAAATTATGCTCTTGATGTTTTAGGAGAAGATGCTAGTGGTAATAGAAATCACCCAAGATTCTATGATCCTTTACTTGGAGCTTCTACTGATGGTTTAGCAAAATCATTTGCTGGAGCTAGCTGGCTTGGTAATCTTATTGCTCATAGAGCTCATGCATTTATTCCATTAACAAAAGTTGCTGGTGGTAGTGAAATGCTTGATAGTGGCGAATATACCTTAAGAATGACATTTACTTATCAAGCAAGTGCAACTGGTAAATTTGGTGAAGCAAAAACATTTACTAAAGAAGTTAAAGTTATTATTGATAGTGAATCTCCAGAAATTACTAAAGTCGAAATTACTAAAGTAAAAGGTACTGAATATTTAAGAGTTTACTTCAAAGAAGATTACTTATATAGTGCTAGCTTCAATGGTGGATTTATTGGAGATGGTAAATTTACTAAAGTAAGTAATGGAAGTTACTATGCTGAAGTTAAATTAAGTGAAGTTAAAGAAAATAGTCCAGATGGGAAGGTTTATTTAGAAGCAGTTGATGCTGCTTATGGTAGTAATAAATATTTATTTAATGTCAATAATCTTTCTAAAGGTGGCGTATTATTTAATGATTCTAGCTTAACTCCTGGTTATTCATTAACTGAAGAAATTACTGATAAAGTCGAAGGATCTACATTAACTAGAACTTATAGTGAAGCTTTATTAGATGCTGAAGGTAATACAATTAGCTTATCTAAATCAAGTAAAACTATTACAGTTAGTGTAAAAGACTTCAAAGCTGGATTTAAAGTTTATAGAATTTTAGCTAGTGGACTTACTCCAGAAATCACTAATTACACTTTAAGTAGTGATGGTCAATATATTACATTTAGATTAAGAGATGCTCAATTTAAGATTGTTGGTCAAGCAAGTAGTAGTTATTCATCCGGTAAAAAAGGATGTGGTGGAAGCGTCATTACTAGTTCAATTGTCTTATCTAGTTTAGCTCTTGGTGGATTAGCTACAACATTAGCTATTAGAAAAAAGAAAAAAACTAAATAATTAGTTTAAATTAAGTTATAATTAAGGAGCTCGTTTGAGCTCCTTATTGTTATTAAAAATTAAAAAAATGAAGAAGAAATTAAAGGTTATTTTATTTAATGCTCTTATTGGATTAATTATCGGAATTATATTCTTTTTAATTTATTATCTAATAAGATTTAATATGAATTTAGCTATCGCTAGTGATGGATTATTTTTAGCTGGATTTTTTGTATTTATTATTGGTTTATTATCTTATGTTAATAATGAAGGATTTTTTGATTCTATTAGTTATGGATTTAGTGTAATTCCTTATTCATTAAATATTAAGAAAGAGAAAAAATATAAAGATCTTTATGAATATAAAGAAAAAAAAGAGAAAAATCTTAAAGAAAATAAACTTTCACCACTTGGATATATATTTATTTCTTTAATTTTTTTATTAATTGCGTTAATTTTATATTTTTGTAAATAAAAAAAGTGTGGTATAATCAATACTATTGAATATTTATTAATTTTTCATTAATAGATATTTCATTATTAAAAATATAACTTAAAAAGTTATATATTTACAAAGCATAAATAGAATGTAATATTTTTGTTTATTTTATATTAAAGGAGGTAAGAATTATGAGAAAAGGTAAGTTTGTATTAGGCTTTGCAACACTTTGTTTAGTCACTTTCGGTGCTACAAGTTGTAATAATACTAATACACCACCAACACCACCAACACCTGCTCCACAAAAAGTAGATGTTAAAGATTTTACTTTAGAAGCTGGTGTTAGTAATAATTTAATGTATAAAGGAGAAGTTAATTCTGTAGTTCCAATGGATATTAGTCCATCTAATGCTACTAAGGAATTTGAATATGTTTCAAGTGCTCCTAATATCGTTACTGTTAACCCAGTTAACGGTCAAATTACTGCTAAAGGAGTAGGAGAAGCTACTATCACTTGTGTTGCTACTTATGGTCAAGTAAGTAAAAAAATCACTATTAAAGTAGAAGATAGTGCAACTCAAGCTAGTGGTGGATATAATTTCCAAGCTAAAACTTATGAAGAAAAAGCTGAAATTATTGGAAAACTTGAAAGTTGGGCTTTAGATAATTCCTTAATGGGCATTACTTTGTTCCAAAATGGTGGATATGTTTTATATAATCCACGTGTTAAAACTGGTGCTGATAAATATATTCCAGGCTATGGTTATGGTAATTTAACAGATGGTGAAATTACTGAACCTGCTGAACTTGCTAATGCTTCACAAAATGCTGAATGGAAGTCATATTATCACTCATTACTTTCAACTAAACCAAGTAATATCAATTACTTAAATTCTCAAGGTAGTGTTACTGGTGATTTATATGGTTATATTTCAACTGGTTTATGGTCAACTAAAATGAATAAAACCAAAACTGGTTATGAATGGTATCCAAGTTTAGCAATTAGTGAAAATCCTGTTCCAACTAATGCTAATGCTAGTGGTTTTGCTACTCAATTTGAAGTTAAAGTTAAAACATATGAAAATAGTGGATTAGTTTATAGAACAACATCTACTAAATTAGGAAAATACGATGCATCAACTGGTAAAGGATATGATGGTAGACCAGTAAAAGTTGAAGATTATATCAATGCTTATAAACAATTATTAACTAAGAAAAATAATTTATCCCGTGGTGCTGAAATGACTTCTATTACTAGTGATGGTACTTTAGCTGGTGCTAATGCTTACTATAACTTAAGTGATGGCGGTGTTGATGATGAATTATGGAATAAATTAAATGTTGGTATTAAAGTTAAAGAAGGAACAAAAGATACTTTAGTGTTTACATTAGCTAAATCAACTACAACTTTCTATGCTAAATATAGTTTAGCTAGTAATCTTACAATGCCATTCCCAGAAGATTTCGTTACTGAAATTAATGGTATGACATATTATGGATCTAATGATAGTAAACATAATAGAAACGTTGTTGATAATATTCTTTGCTTAGGGCCTTATATGATTGAAAGCTGGAATAGTGATCAAAATGAAATCGTCTTTAAAAAGAATGATAAATATATTGATAACATCTATGCTGAAAATGATGAATCAGTTAAATCTAGATATAAGATTCCTGGAATCCACTGCTTCATTAAAGCAGGAGCAGATGAACAAGCTGTCTTAAATTTATTTGAACAAGGTGTCATTGATGCTTCTTCAATTCCTCAAGGTCAACTTGAAAAATATGCTAGTGATCCTAGAAAACACGAAACTTTAGGTGATTCTACATTTAAACTTAATGTTAATAGTGCAACTCAAGCTCAATGGGATGCTCACTATGAAAAAGTATTTAAAAAGAAAGCAAATAGTGTTAAATATACCGTTAAAGCTCTTATGTCTAATAAGAATTTCTTAAGAGGCTTAAATGAATGTATTAATAGAAAAGAATATGCTGAAAGTTTAGGTACAATTCCTTCACAAGATTATTTCGGTGATGCTTATTTATATGATCCAGAAGCTGGTTTATCTTATAACGATACAGTCTATCATAAAGCTAACTTAGCTACTAGATTCCCTGAAACTTATGGCTATGATAAAGATGCTGCAATAAATCACTTTAAGAAAGCTCTTCAAGAATGTGTTGCTGCTGGTAGTTATGACTTAGCTAATCCAAATAAAAATCACGAAACAATCGATATTTATTGGATGAATACTGATGATACTAAAAACTATGGTGCTAAGATTGAAAAATATATTGAAGATGCATTTAATGATAACGCTGTTAGTGGTGGTAAATTTAAATTAGATGTCGTAAATCATGATGGTACTAGTAACTATGAAGATGTTTATAGTAAACATTTACAAGTTGGTAACTTCGATTTAGGATTTGGTTCTATTTCTGGTAATGCTTTAAACCCATTAAACTTCTTAGAAGTTTTAAAGAGTGATGATAGTAGTGGATTTACTCTTAACTGGGGTGTTCCAACTGATACTAATGATGGTACATTAGTTTATCAAGGTAAAACTTGGTCATTTGATAGCTTATTTACAGCTGCTAATAGTGGTACTTCAATTGATTCTAAAGGTCAAATTGTTGCTCCATTTACTTTAAAAGTTAGTAAGATGGAATTTAATGAAGCAGATAAATCTTATGATGTAGTTATTTCTTGGACAAAAGCTAGTATTCTTAGTGGTTCTAAAGATGTAAAAGTTGCTATTAATGGTGATGATGGAATTTATGTCTTCGTCCAATATAATAAGAGTCAAACTGAGACTGCTTATGCTACATATTTAGTTAATGATGCTGTTATTACTGGTCAAGATAGTGATGCAGGTACTATTACATTTAAGATTAAATATGATGCAACTAATGCTGATAATAGTGATAAGATTATTACTGGTACAAAAGTTACATTCCAAATTAACTACGATATGCAATTTGTTAGTGGTAGTGATACATTAACTTCATCAAGTTATATTGAACTTAAACACACAAAACGTAACCCATATCAAGGCTAGTTAGTTATTATTTAATTAATTGAAGAAGATTAGCACAAGTTTATTGGACTTGTGCTAATTTCTTCTTTTTCATATTTAATATTATTGATATAATA
Organism: uncultured Bacilli bacterium; assembly: GCA_934168325.1. Lineage (GTDB taxonomy): Bacteria > Bacillota_I > Bacilli_A > RFN20 > CAG-826 > Onthovivens. Next base: position 22,573 of record CAKPNG010000004.1, on the reverse strand, counting down.
TTAAAAGTATATTTAGGAGGAAAAGGATGACAAAGTATGTTATTAAAAGAATATTATTAGCTGTTGTTACTGCTTTTATTATTCTTAGTTTAACTTTTATATTTATGAAAATGCTTCCTATTTCTAAGCCAGCAGGACTTCCTAGTGTTGTTTTTGGTTTTTATCAAAAACAAGTTGCTTTAGGTTATGTTAAAGCTTTCAGTGAACCTAATCCAGCTTATGGTGAACTTTTATGGCAATATGACTATGGTTTTGGTACATATTATTATTATTCAACACCTGTTATGAGCCAATATGGAAACTGGTTAAGGAACGTTTTTACAAAATGGGATTGGGGTACATCAACTGATATTGATCCTAATGTCGATGCAATGAGCATTATTGCTGGTAGATTAACATATTCTTTAAGAATTAATATTATATCTGTATTTATTAGTGTTCCTTTAGGAATTTTATTTGGTATTATTGCTGCTTTAAAAAAGAATAAATTAACTGATCACTTTATATCAACTATTGTTATGGTTTTTATTAGTGTTCCTAGTTTTGTTGTTATTTCTTTATTAATGCTTTGGCTTTGTTTCTCTAATAATTGGCTACCTATGCAATGGCCAAGTGAAACAGCTTCAACAAGTACAAAAGTAGCAGGTTATGTTATACCTGTTTTATCACTTTGTTTTGGTTCTATTGCTGGTTATACCCGTTTTACTAGAGCTGAGCTTTGTGAAGTTATGAGTAGTGATTATCTTTTACTTGCTAGAACTAAAGGTTTAACTAAAACTCAATCAATTATTAGACATGCTTTAAGAAATGCGATGGTTCCTATTTTACCATCAATTATTTCATCATTTATTAGTGTTTTAGGTGGTAGTATGATTCTTGAACAACTTTATGCTATCCCTGGAATTGGAAGTTTATTTATTGATGCTATTAATTTAAAAGATTATAACGTCTTAATGGTTGATATGGCTGTATTTACTCTTATTAGTTTACTTGCTGGCGTATTAGTAGACTTATCTTATGGCTTTATTGATCCACGTATTAGAATGGGGGCTAAGAATTAATTATGGAAGAAAAAGAATTTCAATATATTGATAGTGGTAATGTTTCTCATTCTGTTAAATTAAATAATGATGATTTTAAATTAGTTCAAATTGATAAATCAATTCATGATACTAAATTTAAAAATAAACCTACTACATTCTTTAAAGATGCTTTAAAAAGATTTTGTAAAAATAAATCTAGTGTTACTGGTGCTATTATTTTAGGTGTTTTACTTGTTTTAAGTTTTGTTTTACCTGTAGCTATTAATTATGATACAGAAGAACAACATCCAGTCGAACAATTCTTACCACCTAAATTATTTGATGCTGGAACTGGTTTTTGGGATGGAACTGTTGAATATAAAGATAAAATAGCTGATCCATCTACAAAAGATAGTAATGGTTATATGTATCCTGGTGAAAGTAAAGTTCAAGGATATACAATAAGTTTTGAAAAAAGTAGTATTGTTAAATTATCTTTACCTAAAGAAGGTGTAACTAATGTTTCTTCTCCTTATGGTAATGGTGGAAGTATTATTATTTCTAGTGATAAATTAAGTAATGATACTGAAGAATATATTAATAATCATTTAGTTAAATATTTTTCTCCTTCAATATCACTTGATTTGAGTGCTAATAATTATTTAGTTAATTATATGCTTAGTGATGATACTTATGAAGGTTATGAATTAGGTGAATATTCAATTACATTTGAATATCCTAGTGCAACTCAAAAAGAAGGAGATTTAAATGAAAATCAAATCGTTTTAAAAGATTTTGATGATAAAGCTAATGGTAAAATTATTAATTTAAATTCTATTTTACTTGAAAAAGATCCTTCAATTACAAAATATGAAAATGCTTATATTTCATTTAATTTAAAAGCTAGTAGTAAAACTAATACATTTATTCCAATTAAGAATTTCTTTTATGAAGTAAATAATACTACTGATGAAAATATATCTATTACTGATGCTTGTAAGAAATTATATATCGATAGTAGTGATAAATTAAGTTATTGGAATATTTATAGTTTTGGTAATGGTGCTCGTGAACTTAAAGGTGCTACTTGTTATTATGTTGATTTTACTTATGATGCTTATGATGCAGTTTATGGTATAAAACAAATGACAATTGATCAAAGTAGTATTCAAGCTTATATTGATAAAGGCAAATTACCAAAAGATTTTATTACTAATCGTAGTAATTATATAAATGTTAATTTATATGAAATGGGATATGATGATACTCCAATTGTCTATGTAAATAGTGTTAAATTATCAAGTGATGAAACTGGTAATGTTTATTATAAATTTGAATGTAGTATTTATAATTATAAATTATTAGGTTATGACAATATGCCTAGATTCTTATTTGGCACTAATCAAGTAGGACAAGATTTACTTAAAATTGTTTTTATAGGTTTAAGAACATCTTTATTACTTGGTTTAATATCTAGTGCAATTTGTTTTATCTTCGGTTTAGTTTGGGGATCTATTGCTGGATATTTTGGTGGTTTACCAGATTTACTTATGGAAAGATTTACTGATATATTAAGTGGTATACCTTGGATTGTTATGATGACCTTAATGATCTTAAAATTTGGTCAATCATTCTGGATATTCTGTTTAGCATTATGTTTAACTGGTTGGATTGGAACTAGTGCTGTTACTAGAACTCAATTCTATCGTTTTAGAGGTAGAGAATACGTATTGGCTAGTAGAACATTAGGTGCTAGTAATATTCGACTTATCTTTAGACATATTTTACCTAATGCAATGGGTACTATTATCACAAGCAGTGTATTAATGATTCCTAGTGTTATTTTTAGTGAAGCTACAATATCTTATTTAGGACTTGGACTTAAAGGATTACAATCTCTTGGTGTTATTTTATCTGATAACCAAAAATTCCTTCAATCTTATCCTCATTTATTAGTTGTCCCTGCTATTATTATTGCTTTATTAATGATTTCGTTTAATTTATTTGGTAATGGGCTTAGAGATGCCTTTAACCCATCTTTGAAAGGATCGGATGAATAATATGGAAAAAATAGTTAATAACACATATAAAGATAAAGAAAAAGTATTAAGTGTAGAAAACTTAAGAGTTTCTTTTAGAAGCGATTCAGGGATGGTTTATGCTGTTAGAGGTGTAAGTTTTGATTTATATAAAGGTGAAACTTTATGTATTGTTGGTGAAAGTGGTAGTGGTAAAAGTGTTACTAGTAAAACTATCATGGGTATTTTACCTAAAAATGCGATCATTGAGAGTGGCCAAATTCTTTATGAAGGTGAAGATTTAGTTAGAGTTAGTGAAGAAGAATTTCACCGTATTAGAGGACATAAAATTGGAATGATTTTCCAAGATCCTCTTAGTTCTTTAAATCCTATTATGAAAGTAGGTAAGCAAATTATTGAAGCAACAATGATTAATTCAAATATCTTAAAGAAAAGATATAATGAATTAATTTCAAAAGAATTAGTTGCTTATCGTAATAATCACGCTAATTATAAATATGAAGTTAGTAAATGTGATAATGAGTTAGTTTTATTAAATCAATTTGAAAAAGAATATAAAAAAGAACAAAAACTTATTAAGAAAAATAAAGAAATAAAAGAAGCTGAAAATGAATTAACTTTAGATGAAAAAATTAAAGAACATTTTAGAAAAATTTATGATTTATTAGATGTTGAAATTAATAATTTAAATTATCAAATTGATCATGTTAATAGACATAAAGCATTATCTAAAGATGAAGAAAAAAATAAGGTTTATGATATTAGATTAGCTCATGCTCAAAAGTCACTTGAAGAAATTTTAGAATATAAAAAGAATTTCGATATTGATGGAGAATTCGATTATCTTAAAAGAATTTCTGATCGTAAAAACTATATTAAAAATAACAAAAAGTCTGCTAAACTCAGATATTTAGAATTAAAACCATTATTATTAGCTAGATTAAAGAAAGCTAAAATAGTTGCTAAAAAAGATAATCTTGAATATAAAACTGAGATTACTTTAAAGTTAAAAGAAACAGTTGATTCTTTAAATTATAAGATTAGTGATTATAAAAATAAAATTAGTTTATTACGTACTGAATTAGAACAATCTAATCCTGATTTACTTAAAGAAATTGATGAAATTTTAGCTCGTAATGAATTAGCTACTAAAAAATTTAATAAAGAGAAAAAGAAGAATTTTGAAATCAATTTAACTCGTACTTCTAATAAAAAAGAATTAGTTTTAGAAGAAATTCCTCATAAAGAATATGCTTCTTACTTATTAGAAATTTCTAAATTAGAAAAAGAAATAGAAGATGCTAAAGAAGAATTTGTTAATAAAACTAAAATTACTAAAAAAGAAGCTAAAAAGATGGCTTTAGATGTTATGAAAGAAGTTGGTATTCCTCTTCCTGAAAAGCGTTTTAAACAATATCCATTCGAATTTAGTGGTGGTATGAGACAAAGAATAGTTATTGCTATTGCTTTAACTGCAAATCCAGATATTTTAATTTGTGATGAACCTACAACAGCTCTTGACGTTACTATTCAAGCTCAAATTCTTGAATTAATTAATAAACTTAAACGTGAAAGAGGATTAAGTTGTATATTTATTACTCACGATTTAGGTGTTGTTGCTAATATGGCTGATCGTGTCGCTGTAATGTATGCGGGTAAGATCGTTGAATATGGCTTATCTAGCGAAGTATTCTTTGAACCAAAACATCCTTACACATGGGCTTTATTATCATCTATTCCTGATATCGATTCTAAAGAAAAACTTGAAGCAATTCCAGGTACTCCACCTGATTTACGTTTCCCACCTAAAGGAGATGCTTTTGCTTTAAGAAGTAAATATGCTCTGGCAATTGATTTTAAATATGAGCCACCTTTCTTTAAAGTAAGTGATACTCACTATGCAGCAACTTGGTTATTATATCCAGATGCTCCAAAAGTTGAAATGCCACGTATTGTTAAAGAAAGAATTAATAATGCATTAAAGGGGGTAAAAGAAAATGAAGGAGAATAAAAATCCTATATCTAACACCGATGAAGGCAAAGCTATTCAAGAAACAGCAGATGTTTTAGATGAAAATAGAATTGATTCTTCTAATGAATATAGTGAACATGTACCACCTAGTGATAGTGAAATTAACCCTTTAAGTGAACTTCCTTTAGAAGAACAAATTAAAAATATTACTAGTAAATGTACTTATAAAGAAGAATTAGTACAAAATCATGTTTTATTAAGTGTAAATCACCTTAAACAATTCTTTTTCTTTGGGAAAGGACCTAAAAAATATAAGATTAAAGCAGTCCACGACATTTCTTTCCAAATAAAAGAAGGAGAATGTTTTGGTGTTGTTGGTGAATCAGGATGTGGTAAAACAACAACTGGTCGTAGTATTATTAGACTTTATGATATAACTAGTGGTTCTGTTTATTATAATGGCTATAGAATTAGCGCTGGTAGTAGATGGAATGAAAAAGAAATTAAATTTACTAATATTAGATTTAATGAATATAAAAAGAGTATTAAAAAAGAACTTGCTACACTTAGAAAAGCTAATAAAGATGCTTATACTCTTAAAGCTAAAGAATTAAAAACTTCTTTAGGAGAAGGTAAAATAACTGAGGAAGAAGTTAAACATCAATTAGATGAATATAAAACTAATTTAGAAAATGCTTATTTAGCTAAAGAAAGTGTTTTAATGCTTAATTTAGAAAAAGAAGAAGCAAAACGTAATGAAATTGTTCGTGTTCAAAAAGCTAAAATTAAGCAAATTAAATACGATCAAAAGAATGCTCCTAAATTAACTAATAATGGTGATAAAATTAAGATTTTAAAATCTAAATTAAAAGATATTAATGAAGAATTTAAGAAGAATTCTTTAGAATTAGATAAATCAAATTTAGATGAAGAAACTCATAATCAAAAAATGGCAGAACTAGTTGAAACTAGAGATAAAAAGATTCTAGAAATCAATAAAATCTTAGAGCCATTAAAGAAAGATAACAAGAAAGTTATGAGTGAAATTCAAATGATTTTCCAAGATCCAATCGACTCTTTAGATCCTAGAATGACTGTTGAAGATATTATTCAAGAAGGTTTAAAAATTCAAGGACATCGTAATAGAGAAGAAAACCATAAGAAAGTTGTCGAAGTATTAGAAAAAGTTGGTTTAATTGCTGATTACGCTAACCGTTATCCACATGAATTTAGTGGTGGTCAACGTCAAAGAATTGGTATTGCTCGTGCTTTAATTATGAATCCACGTTTATTGATTTGCGATGAACCAATTAGTGCTTTAGATGTTTCAATTAGAGCTCAAATTATTAATCTACTTAATGATTTAAAAGAAGAAATGGGCTTAACAATTATGTTTATCGCTCACGATTTAAGTGTTGTTAAATATTTCTGCGACCGTATTGCTGTTATGTATTTTGGTGAAATTGTTGAACTTGCTAGTAGTGATGAATTATTTAAACATCCACTTCATCCATATACTAAGAGCTTATTAAGTGCAATTCCTAAACCAAATCCAATTTCGGAAAAAAATAGAAAACGTATAATTTATGATCCAAGTAAAGAACATGATTATAGTGTTGAAAAACCTAAATTAGTTGAAATTGTTCCAGGACATTTCATTTTAGCTAATACCGAAGAAGTTAATAAATATAAAAAAGAAATTATTGAATTAGATAAAGGAAATAAATAAGAATGAATAAAAAGCTAACATTAATATTAACTCTTTTTTTCATTTTTACATTAGTTTCTTGTGATAAAAAAGAAACTAATAAAATTTTAGCTCGTTCTAATTTCAAAGATTATTTAGTTAATAAAATAGAGAAAAAGAAAGATATTACTGAAGAAGAATTTAATAAGGCTTTTAATGAAAATAAAGAAAAAGAGCTTAGTTCTGCAAGGTTATTTTTCAAACAAGGCATTAAATTATCTATTTTATCTAATACAAAAAATGAAGAAGGTAAAGATATTAAGTTTGATTTTACTCAAATTACTTATCTTGGATTCTTAGGTGATTCTAATAAAGATGATTTTTATAGCTATCAAGAAAATATTAGTCAAATAAGTGATAAATCTACTAATAATCCAGGCGAAGAAATTAGTGGTACTTTTGAAGAAAATTATCTTAATAAAGAAGATAAAACTTTAATTACTAATACTTATAAAAATGAAGAGTTTAAAACTCAAACTATTAATAATGAGCAATCTATTTCTTCTTATCAAAATGGTTTATCTAATATGATTAATAATAGTGTTAATAATAATCGAGCAACTACTGATTTTATTAATAATATTAAAGATAAAACTTATTTTATTAGTAAAAAAGATGAAATATCTTTAAAAGGAACTGTTCAATTTACTTATCAACAAATTATCTTTGATTGTAATGTTACTTGTTCATTTAATGATAAAAATGTAATTACTAATTTAGTTTATGATGGAACATATGAATCAAAAGAATCTGAAAATACATATGATATGCATTGTAAATTGTTATTAAATCAAGCAATTGAAGTTGATGGTAATATTGATAAAACAATTAAAATTAAAGAATAAAGTAGTGAATAACTACTTTTTCTTTATTTTAATAATTTAATGTTAATTTTTATTTTATATATATAATGTATATCAAGGAGAAATTATGAAGACTAAATTTATTTTATATTCACTTATTATTAGCTTATCTAGTGTATTAAGTTCATGTAAAGAAGAAGCAAATAATATTGATCCAATCGATAAATTACTTGAAGAGAAGATTACTTCTATTACATATACTGGATATAATACAATTACATTATTAGAATCTAATGAAGTAATTGAATATCAATGTATTACTAGTATTGGATTAGATAAAGCGTATTATAAATCTTATGATAATAAAGATAATTTTGTTAATTATGAATATTTTTATTCTAAAGATGATAATGGACATGTTAATGAAGATTATTTAACTATTAATAATGAAGTAGATCATAAATTAGTTTATGACTATAATGATGAATTAGTTTTATATAAAGATTCTTTTTTAGTAAGTCCTTTTATTACTTATATTAATAATAAATTAGATTTTAAAAAAGATGGTAATAATAGTTATGAATATGTTGGTAAATATAAAAATGATTTAGTATATCATATTACTTATGATGATTTAGATGTTAATAAGATAATATTTAATTTTAAAGATAATACATTAGATACAATTCAAATTGTATCTAATGAATATGAAATAAATAGTGTTAAAGTAATGAGTGAATATTATTTAAAAGTTAGTGATATTAATAAAAATAATGTCAGAGTAATTACTAAATTAGATAATAAATATCCAGAATTAGAAGACTTTTTTAATAATATAAAGACTAATAATAATTATACAGTAGAAGTAATAGATTCAATGTATAATGGGGAAATTATATTAAAATCATTATATAAATATAATAAAGATAGTTATTATAGTGAAGAGATTGATTTTGATGATGATAATAATGAAATAATTATAAAATCTTTTTATAAATATAATAACGATAATACAATGTCATATTATGATATAGATTCATCGAATAATGTTAAAGAAGTGAAAAGATTTTATAAAGGAATTAAAATAGATGAACCTAAATTTAATTTTTCTTGTGCAATATTTACTAAAATAGATAATAAATATTATTTACCTTATGGAATAAGTAATGATTTTACTAAAGAAGTAATAAGTGATTATAAAGGACAAAATGCTATTGATGGAAGTGTATATTTATTATTTAATAAAGATAATAATTTAGAACTTCATTTAGAATATTCTTTATTAGGATTATTAAATGGTGAATTGACATATATATTTAAAGATTTAAATAATACAATAATGAATGTTGATACTGAAAACGCAACAAAATATACACCTTTAGAAGGGTTTTATGAATATAATAATTGTTATAAAGATGAATTTAATAAAGTATTGATTGACGTTAATTTTTTACCTTATTTAGATGGAATAACTTATGATTATACGTTAAATATAAAGACTGGATTAATTACAATTTTTACTGATTTAATTAGCGATATTGATGTAGTTAATAATATATTAAATGATTATAGAAATTTATTTATTAATAAAGGATATAAATTAACTTTTTTAGATAATGAAAATAAAATATATACATATATAAATGAATCTAATCATTATAAAGTAAATTTATCAATAGTTTATGAAGAGATGAGTAAAAAATATTCATTATTTTATGAAGTAAAAAATACTCAATATGTTTTTACTGATTTTAATAGTTGGAAAGATTATGATGAAGAAATTGATAAAGCTTTAATTAATTTATTAGGAAAAGATTATAATTTACCTTTCTTTAAGAATACTTTAGATATTTCTTTAGATCCAAGTAGTATAGATGAAAAATCTTTATCAATATTTATTAAATTTGATGAAGATGCAACTGAAACTATTGTTAAAGAAAATATAAATAATTATATAAATGATTTAATTAAAGCAAATTATACAAAAATAGATGAAAATAATTATAAATTCAATAATATAAATGTTAATTTAAATTTGGTTGATTATTACGGATATTATTGTATTTTAACTGTTAGTATTGCTTAAAATTTTAAAAATAGCATTATTTAAGGTCATATTTATTATTAAAAAATATAAATATAAATGATTTTATCAAGGTTTTTTAAATTTTATTAATACAATATTAACGATAAAAATAAATCAAAAAAAGATGAATAAACAATATAAAATAGTTAACAAGTTATCAAAGATTGACAATTGATTACTTTTAAGGGGGATTTATGAGAAAAAGAAATTTATTTTTAACGTTATTAGCAACGTCCTTTATGACTTTTGGTGGCTTAACTAGTTGTGGTAATGAAGTTTGCCCACCAGCACCAGAACCAGAGCCAGCAAAATATGCAGTCGAAACATTAAATGCAACTCATTTGAAAGTGCAAAACTTAAATGTTACTGACAAAGTAGAAGCAGGATTTTCTGTTACTTTTGATGTTGTAAGCGATAGTGCAGATTTTGTTCTAGATTATGTAAAAGTTTATTATGATGGTTTAAAAGAAATAATGCCAGTCCAAACTGATACCCATTTTACTTTTACGATGCCAGAAAGTAATGTTGCTATTAAAGTAGCTGAAAAAGATGCTCCATATGTTGAGCCAGAAGATGTAGTTACTCCGGTTGACTTAGAAGCTCTTGAATTTAATAAAGATGGTGAATTAGCTGAAAAATTAGATTGGGCAGCAATGCAACTTCGTATGGCTACTGAAGTTGAAGTAGAAAAATTAAAGAGCGCTACTTTAACTTATGATACTGATACTGGTTCAGCTAAAACTCATCAAGTTAACGAGGCTAAAGTTTATAATAATTTTGTAACTTTAGATAGTCGGACAAGTGCAGATGGTGCTAATGGATTTAGTAGAGAAACTACTACGAGAGGCTTTGTACCGGGTGATGCTTATACGTTTAATTATAATCAACGTACAAATAGATTTGGTGATAATTCACCTTCTTCAGGGCCTACAACTAGTACTACAGTAACTACCAATAAAATTTTGAAAGAGGGCGAGGTTTATAATGGCATTGGCTCAATGTCTGAAGAAGAAGCAATTTCTTATACACAATCTGCTGGATACTTAGAGACTATTGTTAATACAGCATTTGGCGAAAATAATGATAGAGTTTTTTATTCTTCTACCATGATTCCTGAAACAGTTAAAGTAGGTGAGCCTACGTTAGCTGAAGATGGTAAAACATATACTGTTGAAATGAGTGGTATTACTAGCACAAGTGATTACAATACTTCTTGTCATCTTTATACATTGAAATTCAGCATTGATGGAGATAACTTCTTACATTCATTATCGTTTAAAAATGATTACTATAAGAGTGGCTTGGATAAAGCAAATAAAGTTATAAAAGATGATGCTGAGTTTGGCTATACTGAATATAATTTTGAATTAACCTATAATCGTGCAGCTGATAAAAATCAAGGTGAATGTGATTTAGATTTTGATGGATTATTTGCAACAGAGTATGATGTAAATTTACAATATATAAAATATAAAGAATATAAAAAATATGATGTTGGTGAAGATAATGTTGTTGTCGGAAATTCGACTTTATATCCTTATTTAAGTAATGTTAAAGGATCACCACTAGTTGAACCACAACTTGTAGGATCAGTCGAAAAAGATGGATTAGTTTATAATGAAAAAGACAAAACATTTACAGTAAATAAATTAGGCGATCTTACTTTATTGTTCGACAATGGTAAAGGAGATATGAAGGAAGTTAAAGTAACTGCTGAAGCCCCAGTTATTAATGAAATGACTTTAACTTTAGGAAAAGGCGGAACGAATTTCTTTATTGAAGATGGTGCTCAAAAAGTTAATGCAAATATTTTACCAAGTTTAGCTTCTCAAGATGTAACTGTAGAAATTACTAAAGGTACAGAATTTGCTACACTAGAAAAGAAAGAAGATGGCTATTATGTAACGCCTACTGCTGTAGGATCTGTCACAATAAAGGCAACAAGTAATGTTGATGAAAGCAAAAATAAGATAATTGATGTTACTTTTAGCCATAAACCAAATTTAGAAAATCTTAAAACCTTTTTAACTACCCATACAATTTTCGTTCAAAGCGATAAATGGACAACTGATTGTGGTTGGATTAACTTTAATGCAGATGGCTCTGGTGCATATATAGCAACTCAAAGTACTAAACCAAATCCAAGTAGATATCCTCAAGCTACATTTAAATATGTAATAAATGATGATTTTACATTTACCATTACTCCTGACAAAGGTAATGAATTAAGTGTTAATTCTTATAAGATAACAGATGTTCAAGCAACTAGCGATACAACATTATCATTAAAATTCATGCTTAATTCTAATAACAATGGTTGTACTATTAAATACATGGATAGAATTGCAAATCTTGATACTGCAACTAAGCCAAGTTAATGTCGATTTTAATTAAGAAAATATGTTAAACTAAAAGGCACGATTTATTCGTGTCTTTTGGCTAAATAAGAGGAGGATTTATGAATTTAAAAAGAGCAATAATTTTACCAGTAATGAGTTTAATTTCTATTTCATTATTTTCTTGTAATAATAATGAAAATAATAATGGTGATGATAAAGAAACTTTAGTAGCTTTAGATGAAGTTATTAATAAATTAAGTAGTGCTTATGAAATAGAAGTTAGTACTTCTAATAAAGTTAAATATAAAGAAGAAACAGATAAAACATCTTCTAAAGAAATTATTAATGAAGAAACAATTATTTATAATGATGAGATGACTATATCTAATGGATTTAGAAGTTTAACTTATAAAAAAGAAAATAAAACTATTAGTGATAATTATTTAAAATTTGCTACTGTTGCTACTTATAAAAATAGTGAATCTTCTACTGATACTTTTAGAGCGTTCTTTTTAATTACTGATTATGAAAAAAATGGAATAGAATCTTCTACTTGGGTCGATTCTTCTTATCAATTACCTGTTTATAATAATGGTAAAGATAGTGAAGATGGAATAAGTTATTTACTTGAAAAAAGTGTTCCTAGTCAATTATCTAAACAAGCTAGTTTATATACATCTAATTTTATTAATGCTAATTTAGTTAATAATATCGATTTAAATGCTAGTGGAGCTAATATTAAAGCTAAAAAAGTTATTAAAGATAATAATTTTGTTACTTATTCATTAACTGATTATTCTTATAGTTATACAGAAGAAGGTATAAATATTAAGATTAGTTATTCTTTTGAAGTTAATTTTGATAATGAAGGTAGATTTATTAGTAGTAATTATTCTAGTTATACTGGTGAAACTAGAAGTGATAATGATAAATATGAAGTTAATGTTAATTATAGTTATGAAGTTAGTTATGAAGATAGAATTAGTTCAACTACATTAAACGAAGCTCGTCCTGATCTAATGAATTATTATTTAACTGAAGTTAAAGAAGTTAGTGCATATTATTATGATAATGGTAAGAAAGTATATTGTGAATTTGATGCTTTACCAATAGAAAAATATATTAAATTTGAAGCTAAAACATATAGTCCTAGTAAAGCAATAGATTTAACAATGAATGTTAAATCTATAGATAATGAGACTAGTTATGAATTAAGTGGTGATGCCTTATATGCTAAAGACTTTGGTGATGCTAATATAGTTTTAGAAAGTAATAGTGGAATTAGTTTTAATATCAGTGTTAAAGTAGCTAGACCTAAATTAACTAAATTGACATTTACTGATACTTATAGTGGAGCTATTAGTGGAGAAAAGAATAAAGTTATATTTACTAAAACTACTTATAAGAATTTAAGAGTTAATGTATTTCCTAATGTAAATGGTGTTGATTATAGCGCTATAAAAGCTAAATTAAGCGATGATTCTTTAGCTACTATTAAAAAAGTTGAAGAAGGCAAAGGATATATAAATTATCAATTAGATGTTAATGATATTAAAGAAAGTAAAGATTTAGTGATTACTTTTTATAGTGAAACTAATCCTGAAATTAAAGTAAGTGTTACTTATACTATTAAAATTAAATTAACTGAAGAAGAATTAGCTAACAAGGTATTAAGTAGTACTTATAGATATAAGAGTATATATAGTGCTTTTGATGGTGTTATGAAATTTAGTAGTAAAACTAATGGAACTATTGAATATTATAATAGAGAAGATAATTCTTTAATAAGTACTACTACATTTACTTATAATATGAGTGGAACTAAATTTAATATTGCTATAACTTCAGATAATCCAAGCTATGGATATACTGAAGGAGAAATTACTTTAGATGGTGAATTAATTACTTTAAGTGTTAATTTAACTGATTATGTCCATAGATTTAAAATTGAGGCTTAATAAAATGAGACATAATTATTTATTGTTATTAACTTCTTTAATATCTATTAATTTATTAGTTTCTTGTAATAAGAAAGATACTCCAACAGTTGAAACTGAAGATCAATTTATTACTAAATTTAAAAATAAATTAATATCTTTAAGTGAAGATTGCTCTAAAAAAGAAGGTACACAAACTGATGAAAATTATTATGGCGCAATAACTGTTAAAGTAAAAGAAGATAATACTAAAATTAGATATAAAGATAATTTTGTTAAAGCTGATTTTATTCAAACTTATGAAACTGATAAAATAAGTGGTACTGAAGAAGTAGGTATTAAAGATAATAAATTTTATTTAATTAGAGATTATGGTAAAGATGATCCTAATAATTATGTTATATATGCTAACTATGATGAAAAATATAGTGAAGATAATCTAAGTGTTGGATTTTCTAGAAGTTATCTTGGTGGTGGATATGATGTATGTAAGAATTTTATTGATTCAAATGAATCAATAAAATATAAATTTGAATATAATTATCATGATGTCGATTTATCAAAAGATGGAGAAGTTAGATTATATTTAATATATGAACAATATAGTAGTAAAACTGTTGCTGTTAAATATGAAAGAGAAGACTATTTAACTATTAAAGATAATAAAATTATTAAAAGTAAATCTACTGTTTTATATAGCTTAATGGATAATACAAATTATAATTATTCTCAATCAACATTTAATTATTCTTATGATACTTATAAGGAATATAGTGGAACTAAATTAAATCCTAGTAATTATAGTGAAAAAGCTTAAATTAAATTAAAATTAAGAAGACTAATTATTTCTAAATTATAGATTTGATTAGTTTTTTTATTTAGAAACTAATTATTGAGTGAGAATAATATTTGTTAGGTTTATAATATTTTTATAAGAGTTATTTTAAATCTATTAAAGTTTTTAATGATAAAATTTCTTTCAAAAACTTACTTATTTTATAAATAACCTTGCAGAACCTCATTATTTTTATTAAATATGGAATTAATTTATCCCTTATTAGTAACATTAGTTATTGAAACACCTATCTATTTCTTTTTATTAAAAAAAAGTTTTTTATATTTTATCATTTTATTAATAATGAACGTTATTAGTAATGTAAGCTTTAATTTGTGTTATGAATATTTAACAAATAATGCATTATGGTTTTTGATTGTAGGCGAAATTATAGTCTTTTTATTAGAAGCACTAGTTATAAAAATTTTAAAATTATATGGATCGATATTAAAATGTTTAATCATATCTTTTATTAGTAATAGTGCATCTTTAGTAGTTGGATTAATTTTAAATTACATAATAAAAATAAGTGCTAATAATAACACTTATTTTGTAATATGCTTAATTTTATCAATTATATATTTATTTGAGTTTTTGTTTGCTTTTGTGTTTTCTATAGTAAAAAATAGAAAGATAAATGATAGTACCAATAACAGTAACACCGAGAATTGATAAATAAATATATAATATTTTTAATTGTCTTTCAGATTTCTCATGTCTTCTATTATAATAATCGTTTCCTTTTAATAAGACACAATTGATTTTAGTGTCTTTTGCTAATTCACGATCAAAAGTAATTTTAAAATCCTTATAATTTATTGTTTCATCTTTGTATGCTCTAATATATGCAGAATAAGTATTATTTGGTGTTACATTATCTTCAGCTATATAAAATAGAGCATCAGAAATAAAAGTAGTAACTTTTTCTACATATATATTAGTATAACAAGTAGTGGTTGTTTTGCCTGTTTCTAAGTCAGTATTAACTTCAAAACGATATGATAAGTCAAGTTCAGTATAAATATCTTCACTTTTATAATAAGAACCATAAATTTTTAAATTATCATAGTTTTGAATTTGTTCAAAATTATAAATTGAATCTTTGGTGTTTTTTAAAGTAAATTTATAGGTAGAATTTTTAGGAATTAATGTTGTTCCATTATATCTTTTAATTAATGCTATATTAGTATCTAAGCATTCTAAAAATAAAGAATCAACAATACCATCTAGTGAATTTTTAAATATACATGTTAATTCATCACCAGCTGAATTTAATGCAAAAGTAATGTGTTCATTTGTAACACGATCAATTTCAAATTCTGGGCTATAAGGACTAGGCATTGGTGCATTTGACATCAATAAAGGAAGCAATAATGATAAAGCTAATTTCTTTCCTTTTTTCATAAAGTATCTCCTTTTTTTGAAAACCCTGCAAAACTAAGGTTTTTTAAGAATTATTACAACATTTTTATTACTACAAAATTACTAAGTATTTACTACTAATAAAATTATACACTATAGATATTGATCTATAAAGGCTTTTCAAAAAAATGGCCATGGGTATCTAAATCGTTATTAAACGTATTATTTTCATTACCTTTTATAGTATCATTATAAGAATTAATAATGTTAATTATTTCTTCATTAGATTCGTCAGTAAAAACTAATCTAAAATAATTAACTCCATTGATTTTATTTATATAATTTATATTATTTAATCTCTTAGAATTTAAAATATTAATAGTGCAATCATTATTAAATCTAATAGGAAAAGTAGCAAAACGATCTTTTAATTCAAACTGATATTTCTTACAATCTCCACACATATTTAATCTTTTTAAAGGACAATATTTAGAATGCATTAAATAAGTTCTACCATAAATAATTAATTCTAAATTTGGATAAGTATTATATTCTTTATAATAATTAGACACTAAATTATTAATATAATTGTAAGGAATTTCTTGAGATAAAGTTACTCTATTAAAACCTAAACTATTTAATATAGCGACACTAATGTGATTTGTAACATTAAAAGAATAATCACTAATTAAATTAATATTTATATTTTTATAATATTCAATAGAACCTATATTTCCAGCTAATATTTCATCAAAATTATTATAATTTTTAATATAAGTAGCATTATTTCTATTAATAATATTATTAAAATAAATATGTTTAATACCTAAACTTTTAACTAATTCATATTGTTTTAAATTAGATACTTCAACAGTTAAAATAGGTTCTATATTTAATTCATATTTTTTAATATTTAAATTATTAACTATATTATTAGTAGTAATTTTAAATTTCAATCTTTCTATATTTAATTTATCTATTAATTCTCTTCTTAATTCATTAATTAATTTTAATGGAATGAATATATTATCATCGATATTAATATTTAGATTATTAATAAAATAAGGAGTATCACCTAATTTATTAAGTTGATTATAAATATTTTCTTTAGTTGTATTTTGCTTTATTGCTTTATCTACTATAAAATCACTAATAACTTCAACTTTATAATCTAAATAAGTGCATTTAATTACTATTTTTTTACTAATAAAGGCATTAAATTCAATATTTATAGGTAATTTTTCATATTCTTTATTATTTTCTTTTAATTTTTCATCAATTGAATTTATTAAATTTATATCTTTAACTTTATAAACTTTATCACCTATATTTACTTTTTTATCTAAATAAATAATGCCTATTTTATTAGTTTCATTAACTAAATTAAAATTAGCATCAAATAATTTAGTAATTGGAACACTTATTTCTTTATTAATATCTCTATTATCAATTCTAATTTGATCACCTTTAGTTAAATTTTGTTTATTAAATAATCTAATCCAAACTTTATTCTTATTAATTTTACAAATTTCCCCTAATAAATAACCAAAATTATTAGGTTTATCAATATTAGTAATATTTTTTATTTCATCATGAAATAAAAAACCTTTAGTGTATTCTCTATTAAATATTTTATTTAAATTATTAGTATCTACTATTTTATTATCTAATAAATTACGATAAATATTAGTAACTTCATAGGTATATTCAGGCTCTTTCATTCTTCCTTCAATCTTTAAAGAATCAATAAATTTTAAATTATTAATAAAAGAAGAAGTATTTAAATCTTTCATTGATAAGATATAACTTTTATTAATAATTTTATTAGTATCTTTATTTATTAAAGAATATATTTGTCTACAACAACCAGCACATCTACCTCTATTACCTGAACGATTGCCAATCATTGAGCTCATTAAACAATTACCACTATAAGATACACATAACGCTCCATGAATAAAGACTTCTAATTCTATATCTAATTTATTTTTAATTTCTTTAATAACTTCAATAGGAGTTTCTCTAGCTAATACAATTCGACTAGCACCTAATTCTTTAATAACTTTAGCACTATAAAAATTATCGACTCCAACTTGAGTAGAAGCATGAACTTTATTAACTCCGTATTTATTAGAAATATAATTAATTAAGGTTAAATCTTGAACAATTATAGCGTCAATATTAAGATTAATTAATTTATCAATTAAAGTATAAACTTCATCTAATTCATCATCATAAATTATTGTATTAATTGTTATATAAATTTTTACATTTCTTAAATGAGCAAATTTAATTAATTCTGGCATTTCACTAATATCAAAATTATTAGCGTAGGCTCTAGCACTAAATTTATTTAAACCTAAATAAATAGCGTTACAACCACTCTTAATAGCGCTATAAAACGATTCAATAGATCCACATGGAGATAATAATTCACTCATAATTTCAACTTTTTCATTTTATCATGAAAATTAGTATTTATTAACTTTAAAGTTAAGTTACTTTAAAGTATTATTACTATATGAACAAAATTGAATTACTTGCTCCAGTAGGAGATAAAGAAAGATTAATAGCTGCTATACACTTTGGAGCAGATGCAGTTTACTTTGCAGGAAAAAGATTTGGACTTAGAGCTTTTGCTGATAATTTTGATGAAAATGAAATAGTTGAATCAATAAATTATGCTCATAGTCATAATGTTAAGGTTTATATTACTGTCAATATATTAGCTCATAATAATGATTTTAATGGATTAGTAGATTATTTAAAATTTTTAGATAAAAATGGAGCAGATGGAGTAATTGTTAGTGATTTAGGAATAGCTCATTTAGTTAAAAAATATACTTCTTTAGAATTACATGTTTCTACTCAAGCTAATATTACTAATTTTGAATCAGCTAATGTGTGGATTAATTTTGGTGCTAAAAGATTAGTTTTAGCTAGAGAATTATCATTATTAGAAATAAAAGAAATTAAAGATAAAATTGATAAAGATATCGATATTGAATGCTTTGCTCATGGTGCAATGTGCATTTCTTATAGTGGTAGATGTTTATTATCTAATTATTTTACTGGTAGAGATTCAAATAAAGGTGCTTGTGCTCAACCTTGTAGATGGAATTATGCGTTAAGTTATAAAGAAGATTATGAAGATAGTGAATATTATCCAATAGAAGAAGATAGTCATGGAACTTATATATTAAATAGTAAAGATCTATGTTTAATAGAACATATTAAAGAATTATCTGAAGCCGGAATTAATAGTTTTAAAATTGAAGGAAGAATGAAATCTACTTATTATGTTGCTACTGTTATAAATGCTTATCGTAGAGCTATAGATAATTATATAAATAATAAGGAAAAAACTTTTGATTATATTGACGAATTAAGAAAGACAAGTAATCGTGATTTTACTACAGGATTTTATTTTAATAGTGATCAAAAAACTAATAAATTTAGTTCTAAATTAAGTCAAACTTATGATTTTATTGCTTTAGTAAAAGAAGATAATAAAGACGATTATTGTTTAGTAGAACTTAGAAATAAATTTAAGGTTGGAGACACTTTAGAAGTCTTATCTAATGATGATAATTTTAATAAAACTATTAAAATTGAAGAGATTTTAGATCAAAATAGAAATAAACTAGATGAAGTAAAGAAAGTAAAAGAATTAGTATATATTAAAACTAATTTAAGACTTAAATCATTTGATATTTTAAGAAGGAAAAAAGATTAATGAAACTAAAAGATAATAAAATATTTAGATGGATCATAATACCAATATGTCTTTTGTTATGCTTTTTTGGTAGATTTATTCCTGGTAATAGTGCTTTATCTAGTGATGCAATTGGCGTCATTTGTATATTTATTGGAACCTTAATTTTATGGCTTACAATAGGGATTGATTGGCCTAGTGTATTATGTATTTTTTCTTTAGGTTTTATAAATTCATATGGGTTTAGCAAGGTTTTTACTTCAGGATTCGGGAATTCTACTTTTGTATTTTTACTATTTACATTTGTATGTACGTACGCTTTAAGTAAGACCTCATTAATAAAAAGAACAGCTATTTTCTTTGTCAATAATAAATTATCAAAGAAAAGTGGATTTTGGTTTAGTAATTTATTTTTAATATCAGTTTTATTATTAGGACAATTTATTGCCCCGACAGTTTTATTTGTAATAATGCTTCCAATATTAGAAGAAATTTTAAATCTAGCTAAGATAGAAAAAGGAGATAAAATTGGAAAATTATTAATGCTTGGGCTAGGATTTACTTGTTCAATAAGTTCAGGTATGACTCCAATTGCTCATGTCTTTCCTATTATTGCTATGAATACTGCTGAAATAACAGTTTCACCATTAAATTACATGGCTATAGCTATTCCAACTGGATTATTAATCTTTATATTAATGTTAATAATGTTATGGGTATTTCTTAGACCAGATACTTCTAAATTAAAAGATATAAATATTGAAGAAATAAAGAAAGATATACCTTCAATTGACAAAAAAGATATAGCAACTTTAGTTATATTTATAATCGTAATTTTATTATGGATAATACCTAGTTTATTTAAAGATATATCGCCTGATTTTTATAAATTAATAAATGGATATGGGACAGCAATGCCTCCAATATTAGGAACTATATTATTATGTATATTAAGATTTGATAATAAACCAATTATTAAAATAGATGATGCTTTTAAAAATGGCGTTCCTTGGGGAAGTTTATTAATGTGTGCTGCTACTTTAACACTTGGAAGTGTGTTAAGTGATGATATTATCGGTATAAAATTATTCTTACAAAATAGTTTAGGAAATTCATTAATAAATGTAAGCCCAATATTATTACTAATAATATTTGTATCTTGGGCAGCAATTCAAACTAATTTATCATCTAATATGGTTACTGCATCCTTAGTAAGTGCAGTTTGTGCTACTTTATTAAGAAGCATAGTAACTTCTATAAATTTACCATCGATAATATGTGTAATTGGAATGATGTCTGCATTAGCTTTTGCAACACCTCCATCAATGCCACATATTGCAATTATAAGTAGTAGTGGATATTGTGAAACTAAAGATACATTAATTTATGGAACTATATTAATGGTTATAAGTATTATTTTATGTTTATTAATAGCTTATCCTTTAGGAACATTAATTTTATAAGGAGTAAAAATAATTATGACTAAATTAGAATCATGTAGAAATGAAATCGATCAAATTGATGAAGAAATAATCAAATTATATGAAAAAAGAATGGAAATAGTAAAAGAAGTTATTAATTATAAATTAGATAATAATATCGAAATTTTAGATTCTTCTAGAGAAGAAAAAATGCTCAATAAAAATTTAACTAAAATCTCTAAAGATGAATATAAAAAATATTATAAAGATGTTCTTAGTGGTTTTTTAAAAGCTAGTAAAGAAATGCAAAAAGATATCTTAGATGCTAAAAAAAGATAATTAAGCATCTTTTTTCATAGTTTTAGCGCTAGATTTAGTAACAAATTTTCTAGAAAAGAATCTAGTAACAAATATAGTTAATTTATTTTTAAAGCCAACAATAGCTAAAGTTTTATTCTTTTTAGATTTTTTATAACCAAAAGAAGCTACTACACTAGCATCAACTGGTTTAATTTTAGAAAAAGTATAATCGTTATGAGCTAATTTAACAAAATTAGAATTAAATGGACCAGGACATAAAGTTAATAAATGAACATTAGTTCCTTTAAGTTCATAAGAAATAGATTCACCTAATAATAAAACATAAGCCTTACAAGCGTGATATGTACACATATAAGGGCCAGGAATAAATCCAGCAATAGAACTAATATTTATAATATGTCCATCATTTTCTTTTAACATATTATCTAAAAATACTCTTGTAAAATATAATAAGGCATTGCAATCTAGATTAGTCATATTGAGTTGTTTATTAATATCCATATTCTTAAAATCTTCACGATCACCAAATCCAGCAGCATTAACTACATTATTAACGAAGAAATTGTTTTGAACTATATATTCATAAACTCTATTAAGTTCACTAATTTTAGTTAAATCAGCTTGTAAAGTAAAAACCTCTATATCCTTATATATAGAAAGAATTTCTTCTTTAACTTTGTTTAATGAATAATTATTAATATCTACTAATAATAAATTTTGTTTATCTTTAGCATATAATTTAGCAAATTCCTTGCCTAAGCCGCTTCCAGCGCCAGTTATAAATGTGATTTTCATATATTTTCCTTCCAATTTTTAATTTATATTTATTTTACATCAAAATTTATTGAAAAAATCGACAATTTTTATAAATTTTATGTTGAAATAATTTAGAAGTATTTATATAACCTGAGTTTTGCGTATTCACTCAAAATCTAGTGTATTAAAATTCATAATTGAGCAAATTTTCAATTTTA